>JACPPX010000119.1 GCA_016190785.1 Chloroflexota bacterium | reverse complement strand
GACCCGGAGAAGAGAGCCGCCCTGGGAGCGGTTCTTGGCTTTTTGGCCCTGGTCGGTTTCCTCCAACTCCTGGCCCAGAACCCCGATCCCCGGCTTCAAGTTGGTAGCGGAGGTGGATATCTGGGCTGGGCCCTCGGGCTTTTACTCCTCCCCATCCTGGGTGAAGTTGGTTCTTCCCTGGTCTACTTATTGGCTTTGGTTTCGGGTTCGTTTTTAGCGATTTGGCCCTACCGCCGCGAACTCCTGGCCGCCGGGCAAAAACTCTCTACGCTCCGCCCTCCCTCCCCCACTGCCCCATCTTCTACCCTGCCTATGGTCGAGGAGAAGCATCAGGAACCGGTCATTCTCTCTTCCCCGGAGCCGATCAAGAGAGCAACCCCTCCTCTGAGCAAAAGGCCCCAAGAAAAGGTGAAGCTGGAAGAAAAACCTCTCCCGGTGGAGGTTGATCTTCCCCCGCTAGAGCTATTGGAGAAGAGCCCAGAGACCGCTTGGGAGGAAGAGGACATAGAGAAGAAAGCGCGGATCATCGAGGAAACACTGGCCTCCTTCGGAGTCCCGGCCAAGGTGGTTTCTATCGTACCGGGACCAACGGTGACCCAGTTCGGGCTAGAGCCCGGAACCGTGGCCTCGCGGGAGGGGGGTCCGCCCCGCCGAGTGAGGGTCAATCAGATCACCGCTCTGGATAAGGATCTGGAGCTGGCCCTGGCCGCCTCCCCGGTGCGGATCGAGGCTCCGGTCCCTGGACGGCCGGTAGTGGGAATCGAGGTCCCTAACACTCAACTCGCTCCGGTCTCTCTGCGGGGGGTAATGGAATCTGAAGCCTACAAGAAGGTTTTGTCTCCCCTGAAATTGGCTCTGGGGAGAAATGTTTCCGGGCAACCAGTGGTGGCGGATCTGGCCACCATGCCCCACCTGCTCATCGCCGGAGCCACCGGTTCCGGAAAGAGTGTGTGTTTGAGCTCGATCGTCACCAGCCTCCTTTTCCAGAATCCGCCGCAGAGGGTCAAACTTATTTTGGTTGACCCCAAACCGGTGGAACTGGTGCACTTTGCCGGCCTTCCCCACCTGCAATTCAAAGTCCTGCATGATGTGGAGGAGGCCCTGGACGGGTTGCGCTGGGCCATTCAGGAGATGCAGCGCCGCTATCAGTATTTCAAAGAATTAGGAGCCCGTCACCTTCAGCAGTACAATTCTCGCGCAGCGGCTCAGGGTAGGGAACCCCTGCCCTACATTGTGATCGTCGTAGATGAGTTGGCAGATTTGATGCTCTATGCTCCCTTCGAGGTAGAACAGCGGATCACCCGCTTGGCGCAGATGGCTCGGGCCACCGGGATCCATCTAGTCATTGCCACCCAGCGCCCCTCGGTGGATGTGGTCACCGGCTTAATAAAAGCGAACTTCCCGGCCCGCATCTCCTTTGCCGTCTCTTCCCAGATCGATTCCCGAGTTATTCTGGATATAGCCGGGGCGGAAACACTCCTCGGAAGAGGAGATATGTTATACAAAGCCCCCGATTCAGCCAGTCCGTTGCGGCTCCAAGGGTGTTTCGTCTTCGATCGCGAAATATTTTCTCTGGTCCGCTGGTGGCAGAAAAATTCCCCCCCGACCCAGATTCCCCTATCACCGACTGTGGAGTTGGAGGAGGAGCCGGAGGAGAAAGAAGTGGGGGATAAACTCCTGGAGCAGGCTTTGACCCTCCTCCGCCAGCATCAGTATGCCTCTACCTCTTTCTTACAGCGCAAGCTAGGTATCGGGTATCCTCGAGCAGCCAAGCTGATGGACCAGCTAGAAGAGATGGGATATGTGGCTCCGGCAGAGAGCGGAGGTCGTTCTCGCAAAGTTCTGCACCCCGATGATGTCTCCCCGGAGGAACGGTAAAAGATATGGCCAAAAAGGTAAGAAAAGAGAAGACTTCCCAGAAGGAGACGATCGAGGCCGAGGGCACGGTGACCGAGGCCTTGCCCAATGCTATGTTCCGCGTGAAACTTGATTCGGGGCACACCGTCCTGGCCCACATCTCGGGGAAGATGCGCATTTACTACATCCGTATTGCCCTCGGGGATCGGGTGCGGGTGGAACTCTCTCCCTATGACCTCACCCGGGGGCGGATCACATACCGGCATAAGCAATAGTTTTCTGGGTGATGATGGGATATGTCTGGGCATTCTAAGTGGTCAACCATCAAGCGTCAGAAGGCGGCTTCCGATGCCCGTAAGGGACAACTTTTCACCAAACTCTCCCGGGAGATTATCCTCGCTGCCCGACAAGGAGGCGGGGATCTGGAGGCCAATTTCCGCCTGCGTCTGGCTGTGGACAAAGCGCGGGCGGCGAACATGCCTAAGGATTCCATCGAGCGGGCCATTAAACGGGGCACCGGGGAACTCAAAGAGGCAGCACTGGAGGAAATGATCTTTGAAGCCTATGCCCCCCATGGTGTGGCCCTCATCCTCTCGGTTTTAACCGATAACCGCAACCGCGCCGTGGCCGATATTCGGCGGATCCTGACCCGGGCCGGGGGGAACATGGGGGAGACAGGAAGCGTCACCTGGCTTTTCGACCAGAAGGGGCTGATCATCTCCGAATCCTCGCCGGCACAAGCCGAAGATTTTGCTCTTTTGGCTATCGATGCCGGGGCGGAGGATGTACGCATCGATGACGGGTTAATAGAGGTTTACACTTCTCCCTCGGATCTGCCCAGGGTGAAAGAGTCCCTGGAGAAAGCCCAGGTGCCTATCTCCTCGGCAGAGCTCACGCGGCAGCCCAAAACTCGAATTCAATTGGGTGTGAACGAAACCCTGGAGAACATGCAGCTCATCGAGTTCTTGGAAGGACTCGAGGATGTGCAGCAGGTCTGGTCCAACATCGAGATCCCTGACGAAGCCTTGGAAAAATACCAACCCGCCTAGGGAGAGTAGCGTTGGGGGATAGGCTGGTTTTAGGGGTCGACCCCGGGACGGCAGCCACCGGCTACGGGCTGGTGAGGAAGAATGGAGATTCACTGGCCCTGGTTGACCACGGGGTGATTAGCACCGCTTCCCATACCCCTCTCCCGGAAAGGCTGCACAGCATCTATAAGGAGATCACAGGGATCATTGCTCGCCATCACCCCCAAGAGGTGGTGGTGGAGCGGCTTTATTTTTCTTCCAATGTGCAGAGTGCCATGGCGGTGGGCCAAGCCCGGGGGGTGGTCCTTCTTGCCGCTGCCCAGGCTGGGCTACCGGTTTATGAATACCGACCCCAGGAGGTGAAACAGTCAGTAGCCGGATACGGGCGGGCGACGAAGGAGCAAGTTCAGGAGTTGGTGCGGATGATACTTGGCTTGGATTTTACTCCTAAGCCAGATGATGCTGCGGATGCTATTGCTCTGGCTATCTGCCACCTCAACGGCAAAGATTGGAATAGAGAGTGATCGCCAGCCTGCGCGGCCGGGTCCTGGCCCGGGGAGAGAATTATTTGGTCCTGGAGGTAGGGGGGATAGGTTATCAGGTCCATATCCCCACTTCTTTACTAATCCAGTTGGGGACCCTTGGTGGAGAGGTCCTGCTTTACACCCATCTCCATGTGCGGGAGAATGAATTAACCCTCTACGGCTTCGGGAGCGAGGAGGAATTAACTCTTTTCAATTTTCTCCTGGGGGTGAACGGGGTGGGCCCCAAATCAGCCCTGGCCATCCTTTCCGTCCTGCCCCCCGATGCTTTTCGCAGCGCAGTGGCCACTGGTGATTCAACCATTTTGCAAAGAGTCCCGGGGATTGGGAAAAAGACCGCGGAGCGGATCATTCTCGACCTCAAGGATAAAGTGATCAAAGAGGGATGGGTGCCCGTCCCCGCTTCTCTACCTGCCGAGCCGGAGGTAGTGGCTGCCCTCACCAGCCTGGGCTACTCCCTCACTGAAGTGCGGCAGGCCCTGGCCTCCCTCCCCAAAGAGGAGATGCCAGTGGAGGAGAAAGTGATGCTTGCCCTGCGCCATTTAGGAAGGGAGTGATCTAAGAAGGTTGGCTATTGACAAGATTATTTTTTATGTTATAATAATGAGTGAACGCTCACTCAATAAATGATGACCCCTCGATTATCGGTCCAGCGGAAAGAGCAATTAGAGTCCGAAAGAAAGGCGCAGATCCTGCGCGCGGCCCTTACAGTTTTTGCGCGCAAAGGGTTCCGCGGGGCTACCATCGCCGAGATTGCTAAGAAGGCAGGGGTCTCTGAAGGCACCATTTATAATTATTTCCGGAACAAAGAAGACCTCCTGCTTAGCCTCCCCCGAGAAATTCTGGCCCCCCCGTTGGCAGCCCATTTCTCTCCAGAAAAAGAGGCCGAGTCTCCCCAGAATTTTCTGGAGAAGGTGCTGATGGCCAGCCTAGAACAGTTCACCGCCAATGTGGACCTGATTCGGGTGCTCCTGGCTTCTGTGCCGGTTATGGACGAGGCGGCGCGGGAGGAGTACCTGCGTCGCACAGTGCTCTTTGTATCCGATTTCCTGGAGAAATATTTTCAGAAGGAGATTGCCCGCGGCACTTACCGTTCTCTGCATCCCTCAGTCCTGGCCCGGACTTTCTTCGGCATGTTTTTTGTCTTTTTTGTTACCCAGGAAATTCTCTTGGGCAAGCGTACCGTCCCCCTGACCTATGAAGAGATCGCCAAAGAGGCGGTGGACCTTTTCCTGCACGGTGCCCTGGCAAGCAAGGCAAACTGATTATTGTCTTTACTGCTAAACAATTACTAGGAGGAATTATGGAATATGTGATCGAGACCCAAGGTTTGAGCAAATCCTTTGGCTCCCTGCAAGCAGTGCGGGAAGTAAGCCTGCGAGTGGAGCCCGGCGAAACCTATGGACTCCTGGGCCCCAATGGGAGCGGGAAGACCACCCTGATGCGCATGCTGGTAGGGCTGGTCCGCCCCACGCGGGGAACGGGGGGCGTGCTGGGCGAAGAGATTCCCCCCGATCGGGTACTCTCCCGCATTGGGTATATGACCCAGGCCGGGGCCCTTTATCAAGAACTCACCGTAGGGGAGAATGTGGCTTTCTTTGGGGCCTTGAGTGGGGTTACCTCCAAAGAGCGGATCCAAGAGGTGATCGCCTTGGTGGGGCTAGAGGATCGAGCGAAGAGCACGGTGGGAACCCTCAGTGGTGGCCTGAAACAGAGGGCCTCCTTGGCCTGTGCCTTGGTCCACAATCCCCAGCTTTTGATCCTGGATGAGCCGACTGTCGGTGTGGACCCCCAACTCCGCTCTATCTTCTGGGATCATTTTCGAAAGCTCAATCAGCAAGGTGTGACTATTCTCGTCTCCAGCCATGTAATGGACGAGGCGGCGCGCTGCACCCGGCTGGGGCTGATGCGGGAGGGAAGTCTCCTTGCGGAAGGGAGCCCGGGGGAACTTAAGTCGCAAGCCGGGACGGGGGATCTGGAGGGGGCCTTTTTGAAAATTGCAGGAGGTAGCCATGCCTAAGACTCGTACCCTAACCGTGGCTTGGCGGATCATCACCCAGATCCGCCGCGATCACCGTACCGTAGGGCTAATCTTCATTGTGCCCATGGTGGTTATCGGGCTGCTGGGGTACATCATCCGCCTCCCCGCAGAGGATATCAACCTGGCGATAGTCAACGAAGACCAGGGTTTTTCTTCTCCGCTGGGCATGTCCTTCTCCCTGGGTGATGAACTGGTGGAGGCATTGCAGGAGAGCGAAGATCTGGTGATCTCCGAAATCTCCGAATCCGAGGCAGAAGAGAATCTGAAAGCCGGAGAGATCGATGCTGTTCTCGTTTTCGATGAGGATTTCACCCAAAGGGTGGCGGAGGAACAAAGGATCGAGTTCATTCTGCTTTTGGAGGGTTCGGATCCAGCCTTGAACACCCGGGTGCAGGGCACGATGAGTAGAGAGTTTATCGAAGCCGTGCAGCGCATAGAAGGCCTCCCTGGTGGCCCTCCTCCATTCAAGCTGGAGGTCGAGACCCAGTACCTCTATGCCGGGCAGAATTTTGACACCCTCGACTCCCTGGCGCCAGTATTTATCGCTTTCGTTGCTTTCTTTCTTATTTTCCTTCTTACCGGGGTCTCTTTCCTTAGGGAGCGGGCGGGAGGCACTCTGGAGCGACTGATGGCCACCCCGGTTACCCGGCTGGAGGTGGTGCTGGGGTATATGATTGGGTTTGGGTTCTTCGCCCTCATCCAGTCGGCGGTGATTCTCCTTTTTGTAATTTATATCCTGGGCATCCACTATGTGGGCAACCCCGCCCTTATTTTCCTGGTGGAGGCCCTCCTGACCATTGGCTCGGTCAATTTGGGGATCTTCCTCTCCACTTATGCTAAGAACGAATTGCAGATTGTGCAGTTTATTCCCCTGGTAATCACCCCCCAGGTTCTGCTTTCCGGGATCCTGGTACCGGTCGAGGAGTTCCCGAATTGGCTGCAAGGGCTAGCCTATCTTATGCCCTTGACCTACGCCAACCAAGCCCTAAAAAATGTAATGCTCAAGGGTTTCGATCTCTACCAAATAGGGTGGGAGCTGGCAGTGCTGGCTGGCTTTGCCCTGCTTATGATCTTCCTTTCAGCGCTCACCCTGAGGCGAGAGGTGGCCTAGGGTCTTGACCCATCTGGTATAATTTAGGGAAAAGCCGATCCAGGGAGCAAAATGCCCATCTACGAATATGAGTGTCCAACCTGTGGCCACCGCTTCGAGAGATTGCAGCCGGTGACGGCAGAGGCGGTGGAGGTCTGTCCCAACTGTGGAGGGCAGGCAAGGCGCATTCTGCAGCCGGTGGGAATTATCTTTAAAGGCTCGGGTTTCTATTCCACCGACCATCGGGTTCCTCCCCCCTCAGAGAAGCCGGCAGAATCGAAAGTGGAAAAAGAAAAGAGCAAGAGCAAAGAGCAAGAGCAAAGAGCAAGAGCAAAGAGCAAGAGCAAAGAGCAAGAGCAAAGAGCAAGAGCAAAGAGTGAACCCGCGCCGAGTTCTTCGGGAAAATAACGAGGGAGACTGATGATCATCAGCCTCCCTCATGTTATTATCCAGCAGGTTTCATAGTTGGAAGTGACCCAGGGGTTCTACAATCTTGTATTTATAATTGGTGACATAAGAGAGGAGTTTCTCCTCTAATCTTTCCCATCCCTCGCCCTGCAGGATCTGGTGGAGTTCCTCCCGATCCTTGGCTACGCTGCCCACCAGAATCTGGGGGCCATTCCCCACCACCGTGTACCAGGCCTCGGTTGGTTGTAGCCCTAGCTCCACCAGCCCCGGGCCAAATTTCTGGGTAACGAACTCCATGTATTCATTTTCTTTACCGGGGAGGATATCCCAGGTCATTAGCAGTTTGACGGTGCCCATTAGTAATTTACAATTAGGATAGCACACCGCACTCGAAAATTCAAGGGGATAAGATGCGAGCAGTCATCCAACGGGTAAAAGAAGCAAAGGTCTCGGTGGAAGGTGAATTAGTCGGGGAAATCGGCCCCGGCCTCTTAATCCTTTTGGGGGCCGGGAAGGGGGATACTCCCCGGGAGGCAGAATGGATGGCAGAGAAGGTGGCCAATTTGCGTATCTTCCCCGATACCCAGGGCAAATTCAACCATTCTCTCCTGGAAAGCGGAGGCCAGGCCCTGGTGGTCTCCCAATTCACCCTTTACGCCGATATCAAGAAAGGGAGGAGGCCCAGTTTTATCCAGGCTGCTCCTCCAGAAGTGGCCGAGCCATTGGTTGAGCAGTTTGCTTCTGGCCTCGCCCGGTTGGGCATCAAGGTCGCCTCAGGGAAATTCGGGGCGATGATGGATGTGCACCTCATCAACGATGGACCGGTGACCATCATCCTGGATTCAGCCCAGCTCTAGTCAGGAGAGTTCAGGCTGCTCCGATTTTAATGCCCGGGCCACGGCAAAGGGGTCCGAAGAGATTACACTTGCGGCGTAGAGTTCCATAGCCGCTACATCTACGGTGCGGTTCAAGGGATCGCCTCGGTCTACCAGTCGGGCCAGCACTGGAAACCCAGTCCAGTCCAAACTATCGGAGGACAAGGGGGGCATGATTATCGCCAGATTGAAAGAGACTACCCCTAGTCGCTGAAGATAACTGTCCAGAACCTCGTAGACTGCTGCCGCGAGATCCTCATTCCAGTTTGGAGCAAGGATGAGGATTTCTTTTTCTTTCAGCGGGGTGAGATAGACTATGATTCTGGCTTTATTAGTTTGCCAGGCAAGCCCTAGCCAACTATGGATACGGAATAGGTCCTGGAAGTAATCTGCACCGTATTTTTCCCGGTATTCAACGATGCTCTGCCGCAGGGCCTCGACTTTGGGGTAGGGCATCTGGGTGGTGAGGGCCACTTGGGCGTGACCGTGGATTATGGAAGCCCCGGCCTTCCACAGGGAGTTCCACATGAAAAAGAAATATCTGGCCTCTCTATCCTCCTGATGGGCCCTCTTGGCCCAGGCCAGGGCGGTCTCGAGATAGTCTGCCACTTCCTCGCGGCTGAATTTAAGCGGATCGTGCTCGTGGAAGATGACCAGCCCATGGAAGCCATCGTATTTGGCGATATTAGAAGCGGTTATGGAATACTGTCCTTGGATGCGACCAAAAGTATCAGCCGGGGTTCCGGTGAGGGGAGTGCAGAAGGGGCAGCCTCGCGATTTCTCAATGATCTCCCTTAGGTTTCCCGAATCGGGGGCCTCCATCGGCCGACGGGAGCGGAGCTCGTTGAAAAGAGCGCCTTCCCCGGTTATGAGATTGGTTACTTTGAGAATATTCTGCTCCCGCACCGCACCCACCGAACCGAAGTGCTTCTCGATCCAAGGATGCATCTCCAGCGGAGCCTCGAGGTAGCCACGGGAGGCGGCAAGGCTGAAGATCCGAGAGAATAGTTCCTTTTCTGAGGGGAGAGTTTCGAGGAGGTTGGGGAGGTTGGTTATGGTTTTATCCAATCGCGGTCTCTACTTCCTCGTTTTCATTAGCCATGGCCAGGGCGCGATGGTAGAGGTCAAGGTACCTCTGGGCCGAGGCCTGCCAGGAGAAATCCTGAGACATTCCCCGCAGCATGATGGAACGCCATATATCGCGGTGCTTATAAGTTTCCAGAGCCCGCACCAGAGCCCCGTAAAGGGCCATCGGTTCGTAGGCGGTGAAGACAAAGCCAGTACCCTCCTGGTGCTGGGGGTCGAAGTCCTGAACTGTGTCGGCTAACCCGCCGGTGCGGCGCACCACGGGTACTGAGCCGTAGCGCATGGCGATCATCTGCCCCAAACCGCAGGGCTCGAATCGAGAAGGCATGAGGAAAATGTCCGAGCCGGCATAGATCCGCTGGGCGAGGGGAGTGTTGAAGGTCAAGAAAACGGCCACCCTCCCCGCGAAACGCCTGGCCAGGTTTTGGAAAGCCTGGTGATACCTTTCTTCCCCGGTCCCCAAAAGCACAAATTGCAGCGAGTGGTTATTTAAAAGCGGCTCCAGGATCTGGATCAGGAGGTCAAACCCCTTCTGATCTGTGAGACGGGAAATCATACCAACCAGCGGGATCTGGGCGCTGGTCTCGAGCCCGGCCTCTTTCTGCAGGGCTAATTTGTTTTCTACCCGAGGCTCCAAGTTCTGACCATCGAAGTGAACGGCGATATGGGGATCACTTGCCGGATCGAGCACTTGGGAGTCGATGCCGTTGAGGATGCCAAATACTCGGTCCTTTCGCTCCCGCAATAGGGGATCCATCCCCTCCCCGAACTCGGGGGTGAGAATTTCCCGGGCATAGGTCTCACTCACCGTGCTCACCGCATCGGCGAATTGGATACCCCGGCCCATGAAATTTACTACCCGGTTGAGGTCTGCCATCTGGGGCTGATATTCAAACCCATATTCGGCTACTCCAGCAATCTCTAAAACGCGGTGTCCAAAAATTCCCTGGTAGGCCAGGTTGTGGATAGTGTACAGGGTTGCGGTCCGGGGCAGGCTTTGGCGGTAAACAGTTTTCAGCCAGTTGGGGATGAGGGCGGTGTGCCAGTCATTGGTATGGATGATGTCCGGGATCCAGTTCAGTCGGGGGAGCATCTCCAGGGAGGCCCGCGACCAGAAGATGAACCGCTCCGCATCATCGGGATACATGTAGATCCCTTCGCGGTCGAAGAGATTTTGATTTTCTACCATGTACACCGGGACCAGGCCCTCGAGGCTTGTTTCCCAGATCTCAGCCGGCTGCTGGGAATTGTCCAAGGGTACCGGGAAAGGATCCAGGACTTTTCTCAATCCGAACTTTTCGCGGTCTATCCTTCCATAGCGGGGCAAAGAGATGCGGATATCCTGACCGAGGGCCTGGAGGGCTTTGGGCAGAGAGCCAGCAACATCGGCCAGGCCACCGGTTTTGGCAAAGGGGACTACTTCTGCGGCAAGGAACAGGATTTTGAGGGGACGGCTGGTCATTGAGGGTGGTTCTAGCCGTCCTTGCGTGCCCAATCGTAGGGGATCTGGTCGGTGTGGGGAGGGAGCCGGAATTCATCGGGTTGGTCGTAGCGATAGAGTTCGGTGGGGATATTGAGGATCATGGCCATCTCCGGGCTTACCCCTTTGAAGCCATGCATGACTAAGGGGGGAATTTTGAGCAAAATGGGGTTGAGTTCTCCTATGAAGAACTCGTTGATCTCGCCTCTGGTTGGGGAATCCTCCCGGCCATCATAGAGGACCACTTTGGCCATGCCGTGGATGCAAATAAAGTGGTCGGTCTGCACCTTATGGTAATGCCAGGCTTTCACCACTCCCGGGTAGCAAGCGGTGATATATGCTTGCCCGAAGCGTTCGAACTCCTCCCAATCAGAGCGAAAAAGTTCCATCAGGAAGCCACGCTCGTCGGGGATGCGCTTCAAGTTACGGACCTTCACTCCCTGGATCAGTTTCATTTTCGCTTTTTATCCTAGCGCCGCAGGCGGGTGAGGAGTTCGGTGAACACCAAGGCCAGAAAAAGGAGAAGTCCACTGGTCCAATTCAAAGTCCCGTTCATGCGCAGCCAGGCCAGGAGCCCCAAGAATAGGGCGAAGAGCCCTCCTCGTCGGGCGGAGCGTAACAGATGGCCACGATAAGACGTTGGAGAGGAGGTTAGGTATTCTAACCAATGAATCAGGGGAGTGAGGGTGAAGGCCAAGGCCAGGAACAGAACTCCCAGAAAGCGAAGCCGGCTCGCTTCTTCCCGCGGATCGGTGTTGAAAACTAAATAGAATAACAGTATCCAAAAAAGTATCCCCAAAACAATGGAGAGGATGACGGCTCCCCCGCCCACCAGGCCTCGCTTCTCGGGGAGGGTCTGGGCCATGGCGGGGTGATTATATCCTACCCGCGGATAGCGGGCAACTGGTTTGGGGCAGAATAAATGGTGTGTTATAATCCGAGCCGTGCCCTATATCATCGGGGTCACCGGGAATCTTGGTTCAGGAAAAAGCCTGGTCCTAGGCATGCTCGGTGAATTAGGGGCTTATACTATAGATGCCGATGCCCTGGTGCGGGAGGTAAGCCGCCCGGGGTCGGCGGCATGGCAAGAGATCAAAGTGGCCTTTGGCCCGGAGATATTAACCGAGGAAGAGGAGATCAACCGCCCCCAACTAGCCAAGAAGGTCTTCTCTGACCCAGAGGCCCTCCGTCACTTGGAAGAGATCTTGCACCCCGCGGTGGAGAAGAAGACCTGGGAATTAGTAGAGCAGGCCCAAGAACCAGTCGTGGCCATTGAGGCGGTGAAACTGGTAGAGGCCGGGATGCATAAGAAATGCAACGCCCTGTGGGTAGTGGTCTGTGATCCGGAAGTGGCCCGAAAGAGGCTCCTGGCCTCCGGCAGATGGAGCGCCGAGGAAATTGAGGCCCGCTGGAAGGCCCAGGGCTCAGTGGAAGAAAAGAAGGTCCTGGCCGATGTGGTGATCGATAACACCGGGACAGAGGCGGAGACTCGGGGTCAGGTTAAGGAGGCCTGGGCGAATATACCGCGGGCGCAAAAGCAAGGAGGTAGAGATTGATGGAGCACATTTCTGATTTCGTGAAGCGGCACCCCCGCATTTCTTCCTGGATTTTCCTGGCGGTGGGGATGGTGATCATCCTTTTGTGGTCAGCCAAGGATGTGGGGCTTTTGCCCGGCCAACTTTTAGCTCTGGCCATAGCCACGGTGCTGGTGGCTGGGCTGAGCGTGTGGATCATTTATTGGGAGACAGAGCCACCGGTAGATAAAAATGCTGGCGGCAACTAGCCTCATTGAAAAGAAAGGCCAGGGACTCCGACCCTTCAATCCGGCCCGTGACCTGGGAGGGGTGGCGGATCTCCTGGAGGTTGCCTTCCGCGAGGAACTCGGTCCGGAGAGCCAGGGCTTCCTTTCCGAAATGCGGGCCGCCTCTTATTTTGGCCCCCTCCTTTGGGT
>JACPPX010000126.1 GCA_016190785.1 Chloroflexota bacterium | reverse complement strand
GACCTGGACCAACCACCTCCTAAACCGTTTAGAGCGGCGAGAGCCGCAACCAATACCGCAGGATGTGCGGTGATAAAAAGCAGAGCGAGGGCCACAAGCCCTTGCTTCTCATTTACCTACACTAACTCATGACCTCAATGCTATAGTGATGATATCTCTTATCTACCATTATTTAGCCCTCTACTCAATCCATTTTTGCAGTTTTTCTTTGCATGGCATAAGAGAATCCTTAACCTTCTGTCCTCGTTCTATTATGGCCTTGTCTAGATAGCCAGTACCATATCCAACTTTTACCTGTTCATATTCAGCGAGGACATTATATCGGTGAATGTCGGCGTAACCCCTTTGCAAATCTTCTTGCAAGTCTTCTCCAAGAAAAAACAGGGCCCCTTTAACCGACGACCAGACATCAGTAATAAACCTTATCTTTGCATGCGCTATCTGTACTTCTTCTGCCAGTAGAAGATTCTCTGATACCTCAGCTAGTAACCTTCTTGCTATACTGTGCTTGGTTTGTTCCTCTTCTGTCTTACGTTTTTCTCTTTCTTGTTGGTACGTGGCTTTGATGGTTCTCTCCGCGGCTTTGATTGCTCCCATGTATGACAGGAATCCACCAACAAGCGCCCCTATAAAACCGCTCAGGAGATTTGGAATGTCCATGCTTTTTACCTCCTCAACAGGCCTGTTTTACTTTGTCTAACCATTGCACGCCCTGACCAAGCGTCAATCTCCAAATACAATAATCGGCGCGGCCCTTATCTCTTTAAGACTCTCCAGGGCGTAGGAGTCCGCGGGGTATTCATCATCGAGGTCCCACACCTCCACCACCTCCCCGGTGACCAGGCATTGGCGAACATGATAAAGTTCGTGGAGTAAGACCGAACTCGGATACAAGCCCTCTCCCACGACCGTCCACCCTTGGAGGTAAGTATTCCACTGGTCCCACTCTGGGAGGCCCACGGCGATTATGGTTTCCGTCCGCTCACCGATGTCGCCGCGGGGATAACACCAGGTATAAGCCCCTGCCGGCTCTCCTCCCCCTGTTATCTCTATCCCGACATCTTCTCCATCTAGGATCTCGATCCTCGCCCTCGCCCCGCAGGTTTCCAGTTCTTGCAGGTAGGGGATTATTCGCTCCCAGATAAAATCAGCCCCAATGCTAGAATCCACCACTTCGATATTCGCCCCACAAGAAACTGCTGCGGTTGGGGCAACGGTGGGAGTCGGCACTGGGCTGGGGGTGGAAGTAGGAGTTGGGATTTGAGTCGCAGTCGCGGTAGGCGAGGCGAAAGAAATGCGGATGCTCACCGGGACGGCCTCGCACCCGGCGAGGAGGACAAAAGTGAAGGTGGCCAGGGAGAGAGCTAAGCGGCGGCTAGTGCAGTTTTGGGAGTGAATCATATCTCTTTGGAGTGGGGGCCTAGGCCAAGTCCCGCCCAATCTTTTCTACGAGATCGACCAGCAACTCCACATCTTTCTTGCGGGTGCGGTGGTTGGTGAAACAAGCCCGCAGAGCAAATTTTTCACCTAAAGTGGTGCTGGAGATGATGGCCTGGCCGCTTTCCTGCAGGCGCAGCAAAAGTTCTTGGTTCAGGGCTTTAAGTTTCTCCTCGCTACTCTCCTCTGGCTGGTAGCGGAAGCAGACGATGTTCAGAGACACCGGGGCAAGGAGTTTCAGCCGGGGCGAGGCCTCGATCAACTGCTCCAGGTACTGGGCCTGGGCCACATTTTTCTCGATGACCCGCGCATATTTCTTAGCCCCGTGCTCTTTGAGGGACATCCACACTTTGAGGGCCATAAAGCCGCGAGAAAGTTGCAGCCCGTACTCGCTGGGCCACTCCGGCCCGGCACCTATACCCCTTGTCGGCCGCTCCAAATAAGGGGGGATCAAGCGGAAGGTCGAGCGTTGCAGTTCTCGGTCGCGGACCAGAGAGCACCCCACTTGGTAATTGATGTGTAACCATTTGTGGGCATCCAGTCCGATGGAATCGGCTCGCTCCATGCCGACCAGTAAGGGTCGCAGCCGCGGAGAGAGATTGGCCACCGCCCCGATGGCTCCATCCACATGGAACCACAACCCTTGCTCCTGGGCGAAGTCGGCGAGATCCGACAAGGGATCGATGGCTCCGGTGTTGACCGTTCCCGCATTTCCGATTACACAAAAAGGCTGGAGCCCGGCATTGCGGTCGGCATTTATCATTTTCTCCAGTTCGTCGATGCGGATCCGATAGTTCTCATCCACTGGGACACGGCGGAGGTAACGATTGCCCAGACCCAATATCTCCACTGCTTTCTGCAATGAAGAGTGGCCTTCGCTGGACATATAAGCAACCAACGGCCGATGGGAGGTTAATCCCTCCTCCCGATCCCGGCCTTGGGTATGGGCATGGCGGGCCACGGCCAGCCCCACGAAATTGGCCTCACTCCCTCCGCTGACCAGTAGTCCTCCCGCCTCCCGGGGATAGCCCACAATCTCTTTGAGCCAGTCCAGAACCTGGTACTCCACATAGACCGGGGCGATGTTCAGCCCGCCGACATTGGGATTCATCGTGGCTGCCAAAAAATCGGCAAAGGCCCCGATTACCGTTCCCGACCCTTTGACCCAGCCCCAATAGCGAGGATGGACGGTGCCCTGGTTATAGGGGAGGACATCCCGTCGGAAATCGGCAAAGACCTGCTCGGCCGGTTGCGGCTCCTGGGGCAGGGTTGCCGAGAGCCGGGCTATAACTTCCGGAGGTGGGGGCTGCCACACCGGCCGCTCCTCGATGGTGGCCAGGTAATCAATGGCGGCATCGACCATCTGGTGGCCCAGGCGGCGGGCGGAATCCCAATCGGGGTCGAGGTTCTCATCGTGGAGGGCGTCTTCTAAATCAGGAATAACAGTTTCCATGGTGGCCTCCTATAGGCTTTGGACTGGCTCTTGAAGATTCTAGGCAAAGACTGAATAGCAGGGCGGGATAGCAACTTGGCGAGGGCGAGAGCAACTTAGTGGGGGTCGAGGGAAGGTCACCGAGAATAGCGGTCGAGAGAGCCCTTTCCCTGGCTTCTTCTATTCCCATAAAGAATCCACTCCAGTACTCCGGAATCCCTGGCCTGGGGAATTAAGCGCAGCTTGGCGGGAAGGAAAGGCAGGAGCAAGCGGCTGGCGTGGCTCAAACCATCCAAGGTCGCTTGCCGCCGGGTGTCCCAGCGGAAGCCATACGCCAGACGCAAGTTCTCGGGCAATAGACCAGAGGTGACTAAGCGAGCAATCTGGGCAAAGGCGCGGGGTACGATCCAAACTGCTGGATCCAGCACCTCCCGGGCCAGTCGCCGCGCGGTGTCAGTGACGATCAAGGTCTCGCTGCTCAACATCGATTGCATATAGGCATCGAAATCTTCAATGCCGGGAGGCATTATCGACACTGGAATCCCAAACCGCAGAGCGAGCATTTTGGCCTCTGAATAATAAACCCTTCGTTCTTCAGGGGGGAGGGGAGCAACAAATCGATCATACATCAGAAGTTGGGTGTCGATGAGCGTAGCCAAGACCCACCACTTTAGGGCCGGATCTTGACCATTATAGGCGGTGCCAGTGGAGAAGGGGCCCGCGGCCTGAGGCAAGGTTCCACGGATAGAGGCGTGGGTGGTGTTAAACTGATGCAGGGCTGCTTCAACTTGATCCTCCTGGCCATGGAGGACAGTGTACATCAGATCCATCGTGCGCTGGAGGCGGAGCAGAGGGTCGGCCTGAAAGTCGCTATGATCCACCACCCCGGCCGCGACCAAAGGGTGAGCCAGTTGCAAGAGCAGGGCCCGTCCCCCACCCAATAGTCCTACCGATTCTTGCCCGATTTTCTGCAGAGTCCCTCGGTGCATCACTCTTACCCCTAAGAGAAATAATTTGCTGAGGAGAATAGGTACATCATCCCTGCACCTCCGCTCGTCTCCGCAGAAGGAGCACTCCACCCAAAAGCGCAAGAGCGGTGAATAAGGCCAGGGGAGTAGCCACCGGCCCGACCCAAGCCATAGGCACTAGGAAATAAATATTGGTATCCAGGATGGAATTGGGCCAGTTGAGCCAGACCTTGAGAAAAAGGTAATAGGACAAATCCCATAAGGAGAAGATCCACAGGAAACTGAAAATTCTCTCCTTGATGCTTTTTGTCGCCAACCAGGAGACGGCCACAAGCATAATGATGGTGGCCACTTGGCGGCTTTGCTCGACTAGAAGGAGGGTTGAGTCGGGAATTATGGGATTGGAGATCAAGGCAATGAACCCTAATGACCAGATGGTCTCTTGTTCGCTAGGAGGTGGGGCCCAGCCCTCCGCGAAGCGGCGGACATAGATGACTACAATTGCCTCTATATAGCCGAAGGCGATGGCGAAGAGGGTCAACTTTAGCAATTTCTTGAGACGATTAGGGGACATGGTTGGCAGGAGAATCATGTTCGGGACAAACCACTCGGATGGCTCACCGCCGCCGAAACTCTTTCTCCAACTGCTCCGCACTCATGTGGATCATGGTCGGGCGGCCGTGGGCGCAGGTGCGGGGAGATTCCGTCTCCTCTAACTGCCGCAACAGATCCCGCATCTCCTGCTCTCCCAGGGTCTGCCCGGCCCGCACCGCGGAGTGGCAGGCTAGGCTGATGACAAAAGCCTCTTCCCACTTGGCCGAGTTCTGGGCGGCTTCGTCCAAAACCAGGTGCAAAGCCTTCACTGGATCGCGACTGGTGAGCACCGCGGGCACGGCCCGCAAAAGATAGGTCGCGCCGCCAAAGGGCTCGATTTCGAATCCCCATTGGGCCAGGGTCGTCCTATGTTCTTCAACTGCCCCGGCCTCCGCCGGGGTCAGTTCCATGGTCAGCGGCTCCAGAAGTCCTTGCGAGTTTATGCCCTGTCCCTGTCCTTCGGCCAGCAGCCTTTCGTAAAGGATGCGTTCATGGGCGGCGTGCTGGTCAACGAGATACATTCCTCCCGGGCCTTCACTGATGATATAAGTTGCTGCCAGCTGGCCCAGAACCCGCAGGGGAGGCATTTTTCGCGGGGACTCTTTCTCGTCGACTTGCGGCTGGCGATGGACTTCGAAGGATAATTGCCCTTTTCTTCCCTCCGTATCTGCGGCCACCGTCGCCCATCGGATTTGCCGCTGCGGAGTCTGGGTTTCGGGAGCGAGAGGGCGTGAGATTCTAGGTACCGGGGCCCCGGCAGTGAGGGTGTGGCGTACGGCGCGCTGCACGGCAGCAAAGACTTCATTCGCTTTTTGAAATCGGACCTCGGTCTTGGCAGGGTGGACATTGACATCCACTTCTTCGGGAGGAATGAGCAAGTGGAGCACGGCCACTGGATAGCGGCCGGTGGGAAGCAAAGTGTGATAAGCCTGGCGCAGGGCAAAACTTAAGGATTGGTCGCGGATGGAGCGGCCATTGACCAAGAGCACGATCTGGCGGGAGTTGGCGCGATGTAGGCTCGGGGCCCCCACCAAGCCGCTTACCCGCAACCCTCCCTCGTTTTCTTCTACGGGGAGCAACTGCTTGGCTGTCTCCGCACCCCACGCGGCCACTACCGTTTCGAAGAGATCCCCCGAGCCGGGAGAGCGAAATAGGGTGCGACCATCGGCGAGGAGAGTTATCTTGAGTCGGGGCTGGGCGAAGGCGTATCGCATCACTAGATCAGCGATATGTCCAGTTTCAGTTGAGTCCTGGCGCAAGAATTTCAACCGGGCGGGGGTGTTATAGAAAAGGTCGCTCACCGTGACCACAGTGCCCGGAGGTGACCCTCGTTTTTCCCTGGCCAGCATTTTCCCACCCTCAATGCGAAGGAGTATACCCTCACTTTGCTCCCGCGGGCGGGTGAGCATAGTTAACCGGGAGACGGAGGCGATGGAGGGGAGGGCTTCCCCACGAAAACCGAGGGTGGTGATGCGCCGCAGATCCTCCGCCGAAGACAATTTAGAGGTGGAGTGGCGGGCAAAGGCCAGTTCTGCTTCCTCGGCGGGAATGCCGGAGCCATCATCTATTACCCGGATAAGCCTCCGCCCTCCACCCCGCACCTCAATTTTGATTTCGCTGGCCCCAGCGTCTATGGCATTTTCGATGAGTTCCTTGACGGCAGAGGCCGGCCGCTCCACCACTTCTCCGGCGGCAATTTGGGAGGCAACTTTTTCGTCGAGAACCCGAATCGGCATCTTGTCTAAATTCTACTCGCCAGCGCCAAGCAGGGCAAAGTTTCTTGTTCTTGCCCACCTGCTGATTTATACTTCTCGCCGAGTTGGTTTAGGCCAGCGGGCTTTCCTCGAAAGGTTACCTGGGACCCCTCATAGCCCGCAATAGGAGGAAATATGGAATTAAAAACAGTGACTATCTACAAGCCCGCGGAAATCAACCTCATTCTCGGCCAGGCCCATTTCATAAAGACGGTCGAAGATATGCATGAGGCTCTGGTTTCAGCAGTGCCCGGGCTGAAATTCGGATTGGCTTTCTGCGAATCCTCCGGGCCGGCCCTGGTGCGTTTCAGCGGCACGGATCCGGAACTTATGGAACTGGCCAAAAAGAATGCCCTAGCCTTGGCCGCGGGCCACATCTTCATCATTCTCCTGCGGGATGCTTATCCCATAAATGTCCTGAACAGCATCAAAAACCTCTCCGAGGTCTGCACCATCTTCTGTGCTACCGCCAACCCGGTGGAAGTCATCCTCGCCGAGTCGGAGCAGGGAAGAGGGGTCCTGGGAGTGATCGATGGCCTCCGCTCCAAGGGAGTGGAGGGGGAGAGGGAACAGGGAGAGCGAAAAGACCTCCTACGCAAATTCGGATATAAACTGTAGAAAAATTTCCAATTTCCGGTTTCCAATGGACGTTTTCAATGGTCGAGGATCCAAGCAAAAGCCCAAGATCGACCCCCAAGCCGCAACGCTTTGAAAAATCCTGCGCCTTCTGCCAGATTGTAGTGAGGGAACGAGCAGCAACCATTCTCCACCAAGACGATCTGGTCACCGCCTTTCGGGACATAAACCCACAGGCTCCCACCCATATTTTGATCGTCCCCAATGAGCATATCCCCGGGATTGCCGAAATCGAGGAGCAGCATGGTGATCTTGTGGCCCG
>JACPPX010000125.1 GCA_016190785.1 Chloroflexota bacterium | reverse complement strand
GCCATCCCGTGGTTATGCACGATTTCACCGTGGAGCGCACCACCAACGGCTGGGGGAGGGTTCAGGACCTGACCCTGGAGGAACTCAAGCGCCTGGATGCCGGCTCCTGGTTCGATGAAGAGTTCGAGGGAGAGCGGATCCCCACCCTGGAGGAAGTATTGGATCTAGTAGGGCCGGCGGGGGTGACCATCAATATCGAAATCAAGAACGGTTACGCCATACCTTGGCGCAACGGAGAAGAAGCCCTTACCCGCAAAGTAGCCGAGGCGGTGCAGGCCCGCGGCCTAGCGGATAGAGTCTTTGTTTCCTGCTATAACCCTCTGGTTCTGTGGTTGACGCGGCGGCTGATGCCCCAGGCCAAAATCGCCCTCTCCGTCCAACGGGATCTCCCCGTCTTTTTGGCCCGCGGCTGGTTCATCCCCTTGCTAAATCCCGATGCCCTTCATCCAGAACACGCCATAGTCAATGCTCGATATGTAGAGTGGGCCCATGAAAAGGGGTACCGGCTCCATGCCTGGACCCCCAACGAACCATCCAAAATGCGGCGGCTGATAAAACTGGGGCTGGACGGGATCATCACCGACCGACCAGATTTCCTGCGCCAAGTGATGGCTCAGACTTTGGGAAGTTAGATTACACCGGAATTTGCCGAAATTCAGTATACTTTAATGTAAGAGAGTGCAAGGACGATAATGGGAATTAAGGGAACTAAGGGAATTAATGGAAACTAAGACTATGGAGCAACTGATTCAGGAATTTGTGAACCAGCGGGTGTGGGCGGTGGTGGGCTATTCCGCCGACCCGATGAAGTATGGGCACCGCATCTACCATGACCTAGCCTCCGCCGGGTATACGGTCTATGCCGTCAACCCCAGAGGGGGGATGGCGGATGGCAAGCCGGTTTATGCCTCACTCAAGGAAATACCCGAAAAGCCGGCAGTGGTGGACATTGTGGTCCCGCCCAAGGTGACGGAGCAGGTGGTGGAGGAGTGCAAGGGCCTGGGGCTGAGCCGCATCTGGATCCAGCCCGGCGCCGAGTCGGCAATTGCAGTGCAGTACTGCCTGGACAACGGGCTGGAAGTAATTTATGGCGGCCCCTGCGCTATGGTCCATAAGCGATACTGGAACTAACGCCAACTTGCAAAAATCATCGAGGCCACAGGCGTGGCCTCGATTTCTTTATCTTGCAAGCAAGACCTTATGGTATACTTTAATACATTCCGGACAATCTATCGTGGCTAAATTGTCTGCCAACACAGTAGGATGGTAGTGAGAACAAAGACGGAGTTGATACGATGGCCGACAGCATAGGGGTTTTTGTGGCCTGGCCTTATGCCAGCGGGGATCCCCACCTGGGGAACGCCGCGGGAGCCCTCCTGCCTCCGGACATCTTTGCCCGCTACCATCGGCTGAAGGGCAATCAGGTGCTGGTGGTCTCCGGTTCCGACTCCCACGGCACCCCGGTCACAGTGGCCGCGGACAAGGAAGGCATCCCCCCCGAGCAACTCTTTCTCCGTTACCATGAGCGGATTATAGAAGCCTGCCGCGGCCTGGGCATCTCCTTTGACCTCTACACCCACACCGATACCGAGAACCATCATCGCATCGCCCAGGACTTTTTCTCGCGGCTGTACGAGAAAAAATATCTTTATCGCGAGGTGCAGAAGCAACTCTTCTGCGAGAAGGAGCAGAGGTTCTTGCCCGACCGCTATGTAGAGGGGAAGTGCCCCATCTGTGGTTACGAGAGCGCAAGGGGGGATCAGTGCGATAACTGCGGCAACCTCCTGGATGCCCTGGACCTGATCCATCCACGCTGCCGCAACGACGGGACCACGCCGGTGGTGCGGGAGACGGAGCATTTTTTTCTAGATCTGGCCCTCTTCTCCGAGCAACTCCAAGATTGGCTAAAGGGCAAGGATTTTTGGCGGCCGAATGTGACCACCTTCACCCAGAATATGATTAAGGGCGGGCTTAAGGGGCGGCCCATCACCCGCGACCTGGAGTGGGGGGTGCCCGTCCCCTTGGCAGGTTGGGAGCACAAGCGGATCTATGTCTGGTTCGAGGCGGTGATCGGCTACTACTCTGCCGCGGTGGAGTGGGCCAAGCATAGTGGACAAAAGGATGCCTGGGAAACGTGGTGGAAGGACCCCGCGGCTAAGGGATACTATTTTATTGGCAAGGACAACATCCCCTTTCATACTGTCATCTGGCCGGCAATGCTTCTCGGCTATGGCGGACTCAACCTGCCCTACGATGTCCCGGCCAACGAGTTCCTGAATCTCGAAGGCAAGCAATTCTCCAAGAGCCGAGGGTGGTGGATCAGCGTGCTGGACTTCATCAGCCGCTACGATCCCGACTCCCTGCGCTACTATCTGACCCGCAATGCCCCGGAAGCCCAGGATACGGACTTCTCCTGGTACGATTTCTGGCGGCGGAACAACGACGAACTGGTGGCCACCTGGGGCAATCTGGCCCACCGCGTGCTGACCTTCACCTATCGTAATTTTGAGAGACGAGTGCCTGAGCCGGGGCAACTCGATGCTGCGGATAGAGAGATAATCCGCAAAGTCGAGGCTGGCTTCGAGCCGATTGGCCAACTCCTCGAGGGTTGCCATTTCAAAGCCGCGCTGGAGAAAGTCTTAGCCCTGGCCCAGGAGGCCAACCGCTATCTGGACCAGAAGGAGCCGTGGAAGAAAATCAACACCTCGCGAGAGGAGGCGGCCACTTCTCTCTATGCGGTTTTGCAAGTAATAGGCAACCTCAAAGTGCTCTTCTACCCTTTTATTCCCTTTTCCTCGCAGCGGCTCCACGAGTATCTGGGGTACGAGGGGAGCATTTTGGGGGAGCAGAAGGTCGAAACCTTTGCTGAGGGCAAGAAAACCCACACTGCTCTCGTCTACAGCGCGCCCACAGCCCAAGTTTCCTGGAGCCCAAGCCAGCTCCCACCCGGCCAGCGGCTCCGCGAGCCCCATCCCCTCTTCGCTAAGTTGGAGGAAAAGATTGTGGAGGAGGAGCGGGCAAGGCTGGGGCAGGTGGTGGGCTAACGGGAGGGGACCAGCCCCTCCCCTACATTTTATGAGTGATAGAATTAGTCGCTGCGGACAATTAATATGACCTCGCGACTCCTCCTTGGGATCATTATCCTGGTCTATCTCGCCACCGCCTCTCTTTATGCTCTGAACACTCCTCCCTGGCAGACTCCGGATGAGCCGGCCCATTACAACTATGT
>JACPPX010000118.1 GCA_016190785.1 Chloroflexota bacterium | reverse complement strand
TTCCAGAGCATCGATCAGGACTTGGAAGGAACCACGCGGATAGCCAAGGACCTCTTTGGTCAAGCCCCGGCGCGAGCCAAGCCGCAAGACCGCCTTGTACCACAGCCAAACCAAGGGCACGTGTTCAGCCTCGGCCCCGAACTTCCCGCGGAAGAGAGGTTCCCAGACCTTCTCCCAGGGATGGGGGCCGGCGTATTTCTTGAGCCAGGCCGCGGCGGTGATCTTTTCGTAGGCAGCTATTTTCTTTTGCACATCTCCCCAGGCGGCGATGTAGGTCAGGTAGAAGGTGGTGACCCCGAGCCGGAGTCGATCGGGGGAGGACAGGGGGGTAAAACTCAGGATGTCCATAGGCGTCACCCAGTTCCAGATCTTGCCGCCGTGGAGGAGGCCGACCTTGGAGGGGATCCACATCACCCGATCGCCCAGCCCCAACTCCTCCATCAGGCCAATGATCTCCGTGTCACTGGTGAACCAATGATGGTAGCCTCTTTCCAAGCGGGTACCCTCGATGGGAAAAGTTCCTGCCAGGCCGCCCAGCTCCGGCATCCGTTCAATTAGAACGGTCTGGTGTCCCCTTTTGCCCAGTTCGTAGGCGGCGGTCATCCCGGCGAAGCCGCCCCCAATAATCCCTACTTTCATTTCTCGGTCACCACACCCCTCTTGACGATTGCCTTCAATCTTATGCTAGTTGTTGACCTAAGGCTAGCAGGCCGCAAAAACAAAAAGCGAACTCCGACCTAGGTCGGCGCCCGCTTGCGCCGATCGAGAAAGTGCTCAAGAAATTATCTGGCTGCGGTTTGGGCTGCTGGCTCTTGTAGAGCGGGGAGCATTCCCTCCAGGACCCTTTCCAGGGCCATGGTGTGGCTGCACACCCCGCGGGCGGCGAAGAAATCGCAGTCGCAGGCCCACTTCCCCTGTTCGAAGGTTACCTGATGGGGGCGGTGGTTGCCTTGGACGGTAACCTGGAACATCCCGAAGGCGATGCGCTGTTCCCGTTCTTCGGCGTAGCGTTTCGCCTTCTCGATCTTGCCGATCATTGCGGAATCCATATCTCCCCCTTTCTTTACTGGGCTAGTGGAAACTTTAGCTCTGCTTCGCGGCACGGATGGCTCCTAGAAGGACAGTGGTGGGTGGAAAGTCTTCGCAATACTGATAGCGGTGGGAGTGACGGATGACCCCTTTCTGGTCAATGATAAACTCCGCCGGCAATATCCAGGGGTTGTCCACCAAACGACGGTCAGTATCACGGCGGGAGTCCATCATCTTGCGGCCAGTTTCTTCATCATCAGGCTGCCAATCGGAATTGTGGAGGATGGCGGGAGGTGTGCCTTCAATGATCCCATAGGCTGTATAGGCTCTCTGTTCCGGGTCGCAAAGCACAGGGGCTGGTATCTCTCGGACCTTGATGAAAAGTTGAGTGCGCTCCGGCTCGCCCATTCCTATGGCCACCATCTGGGCTCCCGCCTCGCGCAGTTTGGGATACTCCTCTCGCAATTGACCCCACCTTTCTTTCATACAGGAGCAACCGTAATGGCGAAGGAAAAAGAGATGCAAGGGGCTCTCCTTCCAGAAGTTGCTAAGCCGGACTGGGTTGCCCTCCGAATCGATGAGTTCGACATCTGGGGCAGGCTCTCCTACCTGGACCGGAAGTTGGCGATAAGAAGTTTTGGTGGGACCTTGCATCCAAAGGCGGAGCCAGCGGGCATCTGCTGCGGCATACTGCTTGGCCAGGACTTCTTCCATTCTCTAAAAAAAGAGCACCGCGCCAATCACGGCGGGTGCTCTAGACTTCTTTTCTCCTGGAGGAGCCAAAAACATTCATGGCCGGCAACCTCTATCCCTTTCAGTATACGACAAAGAAATATTTTTGTCAATGGCAAATCGCATGATTTTCTGTTATCTCCATCCCTCGGCCATCCTCTTCTTGATCTGAGAAATGACTTCTATCTCACTGGGGTCCACACCGTTGCGGGCGGCGAGGTATAGGCTGACATAGTCGCCCAGGAGCACTCCCCACAGCACCTCAGCCAGCCGTGTCTCTCCCAGCACCTCAATTACTTGATAGGGGATTTTCTCTTTGGCCAGAACTTCGGCGGTTACCTGGACCCGCAGCAGGTTGCGGGGATGGAGCAGGTTGGAGGTAAGAACGACGACAAAGATTTTCTGGGCCAAGTCGGTGGGAAAGCGGAGGCCGACCACCGCGTTGTGGTGGATCTCGGGGAGTGCCTCAAAGAAGGCGGCGAGTTTGCTGTTTTCATTGGCCTGGGTCTTCCAGCGTCGGGCAACAGGGTGGAGGTGCTCCGCCCCCCAGAAGACTGGGATCCGGCCTTGGATTTTCTCTGCTAACTGCTTGGCCGGGTTTTGGGAGGTGGGCACTTCTTCCCGAAATTGGGATATGCCACTTTCCAAAAGAGCAATTCCTTCCTCGAGGTCTGGAGACGGATCAGGGATTAATCCCAGGTGGTAAAAGACCCCCAGGAGGAGAACAAGTGAGAATCCGGTTGCCGCACGGGGGGGAGGGGGATAGTTGAAGGTCAAGAGCGGTACTGCCGATCCCTCGGCCAGTTGGGCCAATCTGCCTCCAGTGGAGATGGCTAAGGTCTTGCAATCCCTCTGCAATGCTTGCTGGAAGGCGAAAAGGGTCTCCTCTGTATCCCCGGAAAAGCTGGAGGCGATTACCAGAGTTCGTGAGCCCGCAAAGTGGGGCAAGGAGTAATCGCGGAGGAGGAAGATGGGCAAGGGGCAGGAATCGGAGACCAGCCCCCGCAGAAGGTCGCCGCCGATGGCCGAACCGCCCATCCCCAAGATGATTGCACTGTCGACTTCGCGGTACTCCGCAGGGGGTGACCACTCCTGGGCGATTTGCCAGGCGGTGCGGCATTGGAGGGGGAGTTCGGAGAGACGGAGTCCCATCTCCCCCCGGTCATTCTTTTTCAAAGTCTGAGGGTTATCGAGGTCGATCACTTTTCTCCTTCCGGTTTCCTTGCTTGATGCTCAACCAGATTTTGTAGATTTCGTTGCGGGATTTGCCAGCGAGTCGAGATACCTGGCGGACAGCCTCTCCCCCGGCTACTCCCTCCTCCTGCAACTGGATAATCCTGTGGCGGATGCGCTCTGCGTCCCAGGCCTGCGGCTCGGCTCCGGCAAGAATTATGGTGAACTCCCCGCGGGGCTCGGTCCTCTGGAAGTAGGCCAGAATTTTGGAAACGGTGCCGCGCTGTATCTCTTCGTGGATTTTAGTCACTTCCCGCGCCAAAGCTATCTTTCGATCGCCCAAAATGTCTACGATGTCTCCAAGACTCTCGACGATGCGGTGGGGAGCCTCGAAGGCCACTAGGGTGTGGCTCTCCGCGACTACGCTTTGCAGCACCTGTCTTCGCTCGCCCTTTTTGCGGGGCAGGAAGCCGAGGAAGAGGAAACTATCGGTGGGCAGGCCGGAGGCTGCTAGGGCAGCAGTTACCGCCGAAGGCCCGGGGAGGGGGACTACAGCGTATCCGGCATCGAGCGCAGCCTTCACCAGTTCGTATCCTGGATCGGATATGCCCGGCATCCCCGCTTCTGAGACCAAGGCCACATCGCCCTCTTGGAGGGCCTGCATAATGCGGGGGAGTTTGGTCAATTTGTTGTGCTCAAAGTAACTGGTCATGGGGGTTTTGATCTGATAGTGATCGAGGAGGATTTTTGTGCGCCGAGTATCCTCGGCGGCGATGAGGGCTACTTGCTTGAGGATGCGTAGGGCGCGAAGGGTTATGTCCTCCAAATTGCCAATGGGGGTGGCCACCAGATAAAGGGTGCCCATAACTGGAAGAGGATAGGCTAAGCGGCAGTAAGTGTCAATCCCTAGTTTATAAGGTATAATCCGCGGCTGTGTTTATTATGCGCAAATATGCGAAAGCCATAATCCTGGCTTTAGTCCTCATCTTTTTGTATTCCTCGCCGATCGGTGCAGTGTCCTCAACCATACGCTGCGCTGATGGCACCGGAATGCACGTAGTTGCAGTTGGCGATACTCTTTCCGCCATTGCTCGCTGCTACGGGACCACAGTTACAGCTTTAGTCCAAGCCAATCACATTGCCAATCCCAATTTAATATTTCCTGGGCAACGCTTGATCATCCCCCCGCCCAATGCTGATCCGGCCACTTCCCAGTTCTATGTTGTCCGCCCCGGAGACACTTTAGCCGGGATTGCCCGCAAGTACGGAACTAGCGTCGAAGCTCTGACTCAACTGAACAGCCTCTCCAATCCTTCGCTAATCTACGTTGGACAATCCCTGATTTTGTCCACTTCTAGCAGTCCTCCACCAGCACCTACAGGAGAGCCGGTGGTGCACATTGTGCAGCGCGGAGAGACCCTGTATTTAATTGCCCAGAAGTACTCAAGCAGTGTCTCGGCTCTGGCTTCGGTCAATGATATTGCTAATCCCTCTTTGATCTATGTCGGCCAACGGCTGCTGATCCCTGGCGGAGGGGCAGCAACCTTTGCGTCGCCCATAGTCGCGGTGGAAATTGTGCCCACCAATGTTTACCAAGGCCAGACCCTTTTTCTTAGGGTAAAAACCGAAGGCGATGCAATGCTAACCGGAAACCTTGAGGGCCGACCGCTCACCTTTTTTGGAAGCAACGGTGAATATTGGAGTGTAGTAGGTTTTGCCCCTTGGGACACCCCCGGACCTTACCTGTGGTCGATAAAAGCTACGGATGGACAAGGGAGGACAGGGAACGGTCAGGGGACGGTGCTGGTGGTAGATTATGATTTCCCCATTGACTACATTGACCTACCACCCGACCGGGAAGGGCTGCTGGATCCGGCAGTGACGGTGCCGGAAAGGGATCGGTTAGCGGTGATATTCGCCCAGATCACATCTCAACCACTGTGGCAGGGTATATTTCAATTGCCGCTAGTGGGGGAGAAGTCTTCTTTCTTTGGCGAGGGCCGTTCTTACGATGGCGGGCCGGTGGCCAGTTATCACCTGGGTGTGGATTACAATGCGGATGAAGGGGATACGGTACTGGCTGCCAATTCCGGTCGAGTGGTTCTGGCCGAGACCCTTCAAGTGCGAGGGAATACGGTGATTATCGACCACGGCCTGGGAGTATACACCGGATACTTTCATCTCTCGCAAATTTTAGTCGCGGTGGGCCAGGAAGTTAAGAAAGGCCAACTTATCGGGTATGTGGGAGGCACTGGTTTGGCGACCGGCCCGCACCTCCATTGGGAGATGCGCATCGCCGGGGTGCCGGTGGACCCTGAGGAGTGGACGATACGCACCTTTCCACCCTAGGCTGCTCGGAGGCTCAGATTTTACTGGCCACGATTTTAGAGAAATATGCTTTCTTACGAGATCGTCCGCGCCCTAGCCAAGTTAGTTTTCAGACTCCTCACCCGTTATGAAGTGAGCGGCCGGGAGAACTTGCCGGGCAAAGGGCCACTGCTTCTGGTTTTCAATCATCTCAGCCACTGGGATCCACCCCTCCTGGTAGCCATTCTGCCGCGGCGTTTCACCGGGCTGGCGGTGGAGGGATTGCGCCGGGTGCCGGTCACTGGCTTGCTTTTATCTATGGCCGGGGTCATCTGGCTACGGCGGGGAGAATTCGACCGCGCCGCCCTCCGCCGTGCTCTGGGAGTTCTGGAACGGAACGAGGTTCTAGCCATCGCCCCGGAAGGGAGGATCAGCAAAACCGGTACTCTAGAGCGGGGCAAAACTGGTCCTGCCTTTCTGGCTCGGCAGGCCAAGGTCCCCATCCTGCCCATCGCCGTCTTTGGCACGGAGCAGCTTTTGCCCGACCTGCGCAAATTCCGTCGCCCCCACATCAGGATCAATATTGGCCCCCTTTTTCACTTGGATGATGATGCGAAGGGTCGCTCCCGAAAAGAAGCCTTGCAAGCCGATGCGGATCTAATAATGCGCAAACTGGCTGAACTTTTGCCGGCCGAGTATAGGGGGGTTTACGCGGGAGCCAGCGATTGATTGACAAGACTCTGTACTTCATTACAATACCTCCAATTCTTTTACGCAAGGAGGAAAAATGCTGGCGGCAGGCTTGAAGGCAGGGATCGTGATGGGCTTTGTTCTCATCTTGCTGGCTGTCTTCTGGTTTGTAGGAGCAGCCATCCTTAGTCCCGATGTCTCCAATTTATTCTCTTGTCTTGTATTCATCTTTACCCTTGGTCTCTGGTTTGTAAGCGGCGTTCTGGCCGCACGGTGGGGAGGGGCTTCTCTGACCAGTGGTGGTTCGTCTGCCGGGGCAGGAGCGATCGCTGGGGCGGTGTCTTCCGCCTTCTGGGGATTGCCTTTTATGTGTTTATTGGCTCTGGCCTTCTTGGCTATCGGTCCCCAGGTAACAGGTCAACTCCCACCAGAGGCGCTTGAGCAACTGCGGCAGGTAGGCATTTCTCCGCAGGAATTTCAGGGATACTTTGGGGTGGCGGTAGGTATCTTCTTTGTGCTCTGTTGCATTATTCTCCCCTTGATCGCGGCAGTGATGGGAGCCATTGGCGGGCTCATCGGCCATCGGCCGAAGCAGCAACAACCGGCAGTATCTTCTTAGGTTATCGCTTCCATGAGCCAAGCAGGGGTTAAAGCCGGGATAATCGGCGGAGGCATAGGTATAATCCTTGTGCTTCTTGGATATATACCGGTTTTGGGCATTTGCATCGCCTGCATTGGAGGGCTGTCTTTGGGATTCGGGGTGGGAGTTATAGCGGTTCAAATTGGCGGGAAAAGCTTAGCCACTCCCGGAGATGGATTGGGGGCCGGTGCTTTGGCAGGAGCGATAACTGGCTTTATCTCCAGCGTGGCCTCTACTTTTATCGAGCTGGTGCTCAATCTCTTAGGTGTGGGGGCGGGAATATACTCTCAATATTTGGGCGGCTACGAGGTGGGAGATACGGGGTTAGGCATTTTGGAGGCGCTATACTCTGTGTGATCAATGTTGTCTTTTTCGCCATACTTGGCGGTTTAGGTGGGCTGATTTTTAAGGCCCTACAAGGCTCAGCAAAGTCCGCGGCGGCTTAACCGCTTTTCGGCAAGGATCTAGTGATTGAGCCTGGGAGGAATCCCAGGCTTTCGTTTGTGGTAAAATTGTTAAATAAGATGGCGGTGCAATTGGATCTAACTAGCATCCCCACGCAAGCCGGGGTCTATATCTTCAAGGACGGTTCGGGCCGGCCGATATATGTGGGCAAGGCGGCGCGGCTCCGCGACCGGGTCCGCTCTTACTTTGGGGCCGGGGCGGGGTTTAAGGCCGACCAGTTGGTCTTGGAGGCTGGAGACTTTGAGTACATTGTCACCGGCTCGGAGATGGAAGCCCTCATCTTGGAGCAGAGTCTGATCAAGCGCCATAGGCCGCGGTATAACATCCGCTTCAAGGACGATAAGCGCTACCCCTATATCCGCATCGCCTGGCAGGATGATTTCCCCAAGGTGCATATGGTGCGGCAGATGCGCCGCGACGGAGCCAAATATTTCGGCCCCTTCGCCTCTTCGCAAGCCATGTACCAGACTTTGGATATCGCGCGGAGAATCTTCCCTTATCTGACCTGTGACCGCAAAATCACCGGAAAAGATAAGCAGCCCTGCCTCTATTATCATTTGCATCTGTGTACTGCCCCTTGTATCGGAGCCATCGATAAAGAGGGGTACCGCAAGTCTATCGCCGGTCTGGTGCGCTTCTTGGAGGGGAAACACGAGGAGGTGGTCGGTTCGCTCAAGAAGCAGATGGCCGAGGCCGCGGAGAACCTGCAATACGAACGGGCCGCCCGGCTGCGGGACCAAGTGCGGGCCGTGGAACGGGCGATGGAGAAACAGCGGATTGTCTCCAAAACTCCCACTGATCAAGATGTTATTGCCCTGGCGCGGAAGAACGGGGAGGCCGGGGTGCAGGTTTTCTTTGTCCGCCAAGGGAGGATGATCGGCCGCGAGTCGTTTATCCTGGATGGGGTGGCAGGGGAGAGCGAAGGAGAGGTTTTGGGGTCCTTTGTCAAGCAGTATTATGACGGGGTGGCTTATATACCAGCAGAAGTGTTGCTGAGCAGCCCCATCGCTGATCAGAATTTGGTTGGGGATTGGCTGGCCAAGCGGCGAGAGGCCAAAGTCGAGATTGCGGTGCCTAGGAGGGGACAGCGAAAAGAACTGGTGGCCCTGGCCGAGGAGAATGCGGCCCAGATGCTTGAGCACCTAGAGGCCCAGGCCCTGGCTGAAGAGGGGAAGGCAGTCTCGGCCCTGGCTGACTTGCAAGAGAGGTTAGGGCTGGAGGAATTTCCCTCGCGGATCGAGGGCTACGATATATCCAATATCCAGGGGCAGATGGCTACCGGCTCGATGGTAGTCTTCAAAGAGGGGAGGCCGACCAAAGCAGCCTATCGCCACTTCCGGATTCGGGGAGTCCCGGGTGCGGATGACTATGCTATGATGAAAGAAGTCCTCCGCCGCCGCTTCCGGAGGGTGATGGATGAGGGGGCTAAGGAGTGGGCCGAACTCCCGGACCTGATCCTTATCGATGGGGGCAAAGGGCAACTCTCCGCGGCCAAGGAAGTGCTAGACGAATACGGGCTTTGGTTTCCGGCGGTGGCTCTGGCCAAGGAGCGGGAAGAAATCTTCAAGCCCGGCCAGCCTAACCCCATCATCCTCCCCGAGGGGTCAGGGTCTTTGCACCTGGTGCAGCGCATCCGGGATGAGGCCCATCGCTTCGCCAAAGGGTATCACGAGCGGCTGCGCCGCAAAGAAGGCCTGGCCTCCGTGCTAGAAGAAATCCCAGGTATTGGCCCACGGAGGAGAAAAGCCCTGCTCCAGCACTTTGGCTCTTGGGAGGCGATCCGCAAAGCCACCCTGCAAGAACTTTCTGAGATAAAGGGGATGAATGAGATCGTGGCCCAGCGGGTGAAAGAGCATCTCGACTCCGGGCAGAATTCTTCGGGCGATGGAGGAAAGAGTGGCTGAAACCGCATTTCCCTGGCAGGAAGAAGGGGAGGAGGTGTTCCTTTGGGGGAGGAGGCATTTCTTCTTTCTCCTCCTAAGGCTGACCATCCCCGCCCTGCTCCTGACAGTGCCCCTATACCTCTGGTTGTCGGGCCAGGGCTCGGATGTTTTGCCTCTGGCCTTTCTTTTCCTGGGTCCACTGTCCGCCCTCCTCATTTTGTGGTTTTACATGGACTGGCAGGATGACTACTGGGCCTTGAGCTGGCGGCGGCTGGTGCATGTCACCCGCACTTATCTCCTCTACGAACAGCGGGAGGAAATGCCACTGGGAAATATCCAGAGCGTAGAGTTAGTCTGGCCGAGCATGTTCTCTCGGCTCATCGGCTACGGGGAACTCTTCGTCCAGAGCGCGGGGCAGGGAGAGATAGTCCTCTCCGGGATTCCCCAGCCGGATCTTCTTCGCGAAGAATTATTAAAGAGAGCGACCCCCTCCGCAGAGAGAGTGGTGGTCGAGAAGGCAATGGCCGAGCAGTCTGCCCCGGCAATCTCGAAGATAAGCCCTCCCCCTCCTCGCCGGGCTCCGCTGGTAGAGTACTTCCTGCCGCGATTGCGAGTGGAGGAGGAGGGGAAAGTTACTTGGCGAAAACACTGGTATATACTCCTGCAAAAGATGGCCGGCCCCTTGGCCGTCCTCGTTCTAGTTTTGGCCGGAGGGACAGTAGTGGCCCTCGACCTGCCCTTGCTGCAATTCATCCCCCCCTCGGCCGGTCTGACCCTGGCCGGACTCCTGGCCGGGCTCTCTCTCTTTCTCATGTTCTATCAATACGATGACTGGCGGAACGATGTCTATGTCCTCACCCTGGATCGGATTATAGACATCGATAAAAAGCCCTTCTTCTTGCGGGAAGAAAGAAGGGAGGCCAGTCTGGGGATGGTACAGGATGTGCGCTATGTCATCCCCGGGTTCCTGGCTAACCTGCTCAACACCGGTAATGTGATCATCGAGACCGCGGCCAAGGAGGGATCCTTCACCTTCGATTGGGTGCACGACCCGCGACGGGTGCAACAGGAAATCTTCGCCCAACTGGAGGCTTTCCGCGAACGAGAGCGGGAGAAAGAGCGCCAGGCGCGGCTGGAAGAAGTAAGAGAGATTTTAGCCGCTTACCGAGAGTCCGGCGAGGAGGGGAAAAAGCCGGAAGGTTAGTCGACGAGCATTGCTCGGCAAATATTCTATAGAAACAAACGGCCCCGGTTTGAGCCGGGGCCGTTGCTTTGAAATTGGCGGTGTTAGATGCTGGGAGTGGGCTTGATTCGGCCCAGCCACCAGCGGCGGACGAACCAGAATACAACCAGAAAGGGGATGAACAAAAGTAGGAACAAGGGCAGGAAGGTGAGTAGCAGGCGGATGGCAATATCGGCTAGCACTTGCAGGGCCTCTACCAAGTCGTGGAGCGCTTCGCGGACCGTCTTGCCGGGGTCCCATCCGGTGTCCACCACCTGCTCTTGGGGAGATAGGCTCACGGTGATGGAGGCCAGAGCTACTAGGTTATCCAGATACTGGATCTGACCTTGGAGTTGTTCGATTTGCTGGCGGATGGCAGTTAGTTCGCGGAAGATTTCTAGGATGTCTTGGACTTTCCCCGACCTCTGCCGTACTTCGGTGAGCAGAATCTGTAGTTCCTCCTCGGTCCTTTGCAGGTTCTCCAAACGGGCCTCCAGGTCCACAAACTCCTGGGTTACATCCTGGGTGTTTTGAGTCTCGGTGGGGGGCTCCACGGCTAAGTCTTTTATGTCTTGGCGGGCATTATCGAATCGATCGGCCGGGACGCGAATGGTGATAAAGGCAAAGAGTTGCTCCTCCTGCTTCCAAGATTGGGAATTGGATACATACCCCCCTAGTTGTATGGCTAGAGCCTCGATCCGGTTCAGGCTTTCCTCAGTGTTCTCCACCACCATCGTTATTTCTGCGGTGCGCACAATCATCCGCTCTTGGAGTTCAGGCTGCCCGGCGAAATCCTCCCCCGGCACGGCTACGGGGACTTCGGGCTCAACAAGACCTCTCTCCGGAGGAAGGGGAGCAATGCCGATATCTGGCGGGGTCGGGGCTACCGTGGCACAGCCAGCAATGGCTAAAGTAAGGATAGCGAACACAAGCAGTCTTTTCATCTTAGGTGTCCTTTCTCTGATATTTTTGCTCACTATCCTAGACGCTTCCTCCTGAAGAAAGGTTCCCTCACTGTCCCAGGGATAGCCGCTGGGCCAGGCTCTTGGGAAGCCCAGCCTGGAGGATCGCTTCCTGGGTCTGGGCGATGGGGTAATCCACGCGGTAGAACTCTACCGCCGACTGGGCCTGATCGTAGATTAGATAACTGGCCCGGGGATCCCCATCCCGGGGCTGGCCCACCCCTCCGGGGTTGATCAGGAAACGGCCCTGGTCCAAGATAACTTTCTGCTCGCCGCGGGGAAGGACGATCTGCGGCAGCCGGTCTCTTTGTTCGCGAAAGACGGCTGGGATATGAGTATGGCCGTGAAAAAGCAAGGTGGTGGTTAGTAGTTCGAAACTTTGCTGGGCAATCCAGTTGTCGGTGATATACTCCCAAACCGGCTCGCGGAGGCTGCCATGGGTCAAGGTAAAACCTTCTTCAACAACTACCGTGGGCCTCTCCTGGAGATAAGCCTGGTTCTCAGGTTTGAGTTGTTCCCTGGTCCACAGTGTGGCCTGGGCGGCCGTAGGGTTGAAATCGGCGATATCCATCTTGTCGATGACCGCCCAGTCATGGTTTCCGGCTAGGCAAGTGCGGGTATGCTCCCGCACCCACTCCGTGCACTGGTTAGGGTAAGGACCATAGCCGACTATATCGCCCAGGCAGAGGGTTAGATCGAACCCTCGCTCCGCAGCATGTTGGAGCACGGCCTCAAGAGCAGGTAGGTTGCTATGGATGTCGGAGAGGATCAGATAACGCATATCCTCTCAGTTTAACACGACAAGCGGTGATGAGCCAGATTATCGGTTGTCGCCAGGCCAGTGAAAAAATATAATTGCTGTCGAGCGATGTCGGAGGCTAGACCGAAAGTAGTGCAAACTCTCCAGGTCATCACCCACTCTCCTGAAGAAACGCGGACGCTAGGCAAAGCCTTGGCTAGCCTATTGTACGGCGGGGAGGTAATTGGTCTGGAAGGAGAACTGGGGAGCGGCAAAACAACCCTCATTCAAGGCATTGCCAGGGGGTTGGGAGTCGAAGGGCCGGTGACCAGCCCGACCTTTACCCTAGCGGCCACTTACATCGGAAACGAATTGCCACTTTATCATCTGGACCTCTACCGCATCGATAAACCGCAGGAGTTCACCTGGGCGGGACTGGAGGAATTGATCTGGGGCAAGGGAGTGGCGGTTGTGGAGTGGGCGGAAAAGGGAAGCGAACTTCTTCCGGAAGAAAATTTATGGATTAAAATTGATTTCGGAGATGGCGAGGAACGCCAGATCCAAATTCTTGCTCAGGGAGCCAAATATGAAGCGATTTTGCAGGAATTGGCAAAGCTCTCGACTCGTTGCGCTGGGGGAAAGGGAGGATAGAGGTTGATTTTGAGTATTGATACTTCGACCAAAAATTGCAGCCTGGCTTTGTATGAGCCTAAGCCTGGGGTTCTGGCTCGGGAATTTTGGACTGCAGATCAGGACCATACTGTAGCCCTGGCCCCGCGGCTGGATAAACTGTTAGGGCCGGAAGGGCTCACTAAAGTCGATGGCGTGGTGGTGGCCCTGGGTCCCGGATCCTTCACTGGGACCAGGGCGGGACTCAGCCTGGCCAAAGGGTTGGCTCTGGCCAATTCCCTCCCCCTGGTGGGCATCACCACCCCCGACGCCCTGGCCCATTCCCAAAGGGTTGCCCCTTTTCCTCTGTATGCACTATTGGAGGCGGGGAGAGGACGTGTCAGTGTTACCCCCTATTCCAGCGTTGGTGGAAAATGGGAAAGAAGCGGGGAATACCGATTGACCACCCTCCCGACCCTGGCCCATGAAGTAGAGGGAACAGCCATATTTTGCGGAGAGATCAACGACCCCACTTTGTTTTTGGATCAGCGCCATGCCGGAACGGTAGTCTTTCCTGAGGTTTTTCGTTGGCCAACCCTTTCCCGCTTAGGATGGGAAAGGATAGAGAGGGGAGAGGTTGATAATCTCCACGAATTAGAACCAATATACCTATCCTCGGATTAGTATGCTTTAATCGCGAATAGTCTATGGAATATAAAGGTTTGGCTTACAAGGTGGAGCCCATGGCCATCCCCGATATCTCGGAGGTGCTGGCTATCGAGCGACAATCGTTTCCCAATCCCTGGCCGGCCAGTGCCTATCGCTATGAACTGGCCCAGAACGATCGGGCTCAATATTTTGTGGCCCGCCCCTCACTTTCCTATCCTGCAGAAAAGGGGCCGGTGGTAGGTTACGGTGGGTTCTGGCTGGTGACGGGGGAGGCACATATCTCCACCATTGCCGTCCACCCCGATTATCGGCGCACAGGGTTGGGCGAGCTCCTCCTCGAAGCTATGATTGAGCACGCCTTATCTCTAGGGGCGGATCTCATGACTTTGGAGGTGCGGGTCTCTAACGGCGGGGCACAGGGTTTGTACCACAAGTACGGTTTCCGAGAAAGCGGAGTCCGCAAGGAATATTATAGCGATAACCGGGAAGACGCTCTTTTGATGACCATCCCCGATCTCAAAGGTGAGAAGTTTTCTGGGCTTTTAGCAGAACTTTCCTCAAAACTCAGCGCCCGACTGCAGAGGCAATCTCGGGCCTAGAGTTGCACTAAGAGATTATGTTGATCACCGCCACGGCTAAGACCAGCTGTACCGTGATAGCCATTCCCAAAAGTAGATAAGCGGCCAAAGGTTCACGGCGATGGAGAAATGTTCCCAAAAGGGAATTGAAAATCAAGACGATGAGACCGATAGTGGGCAATAATAGCAGTTCTCCTCGGGGCTCAATCCGGTCCACAACCCCCCAGGCGTTGTAGTGCATGGGGAGGATGGGGAAGAGAGCAGGAAGTCTGGAAAGCACATAGCCGTAGAGGAGGATATTGGCTAGGATCCCCACTCCCAGTAAACCGAGGGCCAACCGATCGCGGCGTATGGGCAGAGTTAGCCATTCGGCAATCGTTGCCTTCTCTTCAATGTTCTGCACCGGGCCCAGGTTGCGGCGCGCTTGAAGGGCCAAGATAAACCCCGTGGTATTGGCTGGGGAGAGGGCATAAACTTGCTTTTCGGTTTTGAGTGCTACCTGCTCGACCATAGGACGGGTGGCTAGGAAAAGTACCTGGCCTCCTCCTTTTGTCTTTCCCTGACCGATCCATCCTCCCCAGCCATTTCTTCGGCCATTTAGGTCAATTTCCTCAGCAAATTCCGGGCCGTGAAGTATGCCTTGAATTTGATGGAGAGGGACCAAATACCCCCGCCCCCCGCAGAGGATGGTAAGAGAATCACGACCTAAAAGGTAGCGCAGGCTCCATATTTCATAGAGCCGATAGGCCAGGATAGCGAGCAGTGGAATACTGAGAGCCACCCCCAACCCCAGGGCAAAAGTGATAGTGGAGGGGGATCGGGATAGCATCCCATAGATGACCCCGCCGTCCGTGGCGGCCAAAGCCAGCAAGAGGAGGAAAACGATAACTCCGTTACGGAGCCGGGGAGGTCTCCACTCTATCATCTTGTCACTAATTATATATCAAGCCCCATCGCGCCCTCCCCTAGTGTCGAGAGCCGCCGAAAAAGAAGAAAGGGGAGAATTTTAAATTCTCCCCCTTTCAGGTTTAGTGGGGTTTCAGGTTGCGGCGACCGGGGCTTTCTCCAGGGTGGCCTTGGCCGAAGCATACACTGGGGTTACCCAATGGGAATACTTTTTGTTCCGCCCGCGGACGATATTGAAGTAGATTTCTCTCAACTGAGCGGCAACGGGACCTATCTTTCCCTCACCCACGGGGCGATGATCTATTTCGGTGATGGCTACAATCTGTACCCCGGTCCCACAGTAGAAAGCCTCCTCAGCCACATATAGTTCGCTGCGGTCAATGTGACGTTCTTGGACTTCTCTGCCTAGTTCATTCTTGGCCAGCTCGATAATGCTGGCGCGGGTAATGCCCTCCAGGATGTCATCGCTAATTGGAGGGGTGACCAGTATACCTTCGCGGACGATGAACAGGTTTTCTGCGCTCCCCTCCGAGACATGCCCATCGCGGGTGAGGACTATTGCCTCATCGAAGCCATTAAGCGCTGCTTCGGTTTTGATGAAGGCAGAGTTGACGTAGGCCCCAGTGATTTTTCCCCGGGCAGGGATGGCATTATCTGGGAGACGAATCCAGGATGAAACTCCTGCCTTGGCTGCTTCCTCGTTGCCGATGTAGCTTCCAAAGGGAGTGGCGAAGAGGGCAAAAGCGTCCTCCAGGTTGTGGAGCCGCACTCCGATCTGTGGGGTAGATTTGTAGGCCAGGGGACGGATATAAGTGTCTTCACGAAAGCCCTCTTTGCGTAAGAGTTCAAGAGTGATTTGGAAAAAATCATCAACGCTGTAGGGGAGATTGATCATCATCAGTTTGCAGGAACGTTGGAAACGTTCATAGTGTTTCTTGAGGTGGACGATGTACATTTCTTCTTCGTCCTGGTTCCAATAGCCCCGGATCCCGGCAAACACCCCGGTACCGTAATTGAAGGCATGGGTCATGATGCTGATCTTAGCTTGCTCTATGGGAACTATCTCTCCTTCAAAGAAGGCAAACTTGGTTTGGCCCATTTTTCTCCTTCCTTGGATTTCCCCTTGATCGGGGTAGACTTCATTGTCCGTTGCCCTCGTTGGTGCCAATCCTTATTATACGACTGCCTTCCAGCGAAGTCAATGCTCAGGGCGTGGCCGGTCCATAGCCTCAGAAATATGAAAGGCTCCAGCCTTGCAGGCGGGGGATTATTTGGCCAAAGGTCAGATCCAGATGGAGAGGGGTGATAGAGATGCGCCGCTTCTCCAAAGCCCAGACATCGGCGCCTTCTTCTGATACTCCCACTGGCCGCTCCCCTCCGATCCAGTAATAATTACGGCCGCGGGGATCCTGTCGTTCCACCAGCACATCCTGATAGACCCTTTTTCCTAAGCGGGTGATCTCCACTCCACTGGGTGGTCCATCCCGCAGGTCGGGGAGATTGACGTTAAGGAGGATACCGCGGGGCAATCCGTTCTCCATCACTTTCTTCGCCAGCCGGGCTACGAATTGGGCAGCCGCCAGAAAGTCACCTTGCTCGTCGGATTCCATAGATACGGAGATGGCTGGGAGGCCGTAAATCACCGCTTCCCGAGCGGCAGCTACGGTGCCGGAGTAATGGACATCGCTCCCCAGATTTGCACCGATATTGATCCCGGAGATCACTAAATCCGGAGGCGGGGACATAAAACCCAAGAGAGCGAGGGCCACACAATCGGAGGGGGAGCCGCTGGAGACATGGGCTGGGGAGCCATCGGGAAGAGTGACCGGGTCGATACGCAGGGGTTTGTGCATGGTCTTGTTATGGCCGGAAGCCGACCAGTTGTGGTCGGGGGCCAGGGTGGTTACTTCCCCGACTTCCCGCAGAGCAACCGCTAGGGCCCGCAAACCGAGGGAGGAGATGCCGTCGTCGTTAGTAACCAGGACGCGGATCATCTAGTGCAGAGGTCTAAGTTCCAGGTGCCGGGGAAGACCGTAGAATATGTCCTCCACCTCAGCCATGGCCTATTCATCGGGCCGGATCTGGAAGTTGACCTTGCCGCTTTCCGCAGAATTGCCGGCAGCATCGTAGGCTACCACCCAGAGAGAGTGATTCTGGGTATTATTCACAGGCACTATTGTCCAACGCTGGTTGTAAGAGCTTACTGTATCGGTGAAGAGGAAAACGCCATCAACATAGAAGTCTACTCGGCCCATGGAGAAGTTATCGGTGGCCTCGGCATGGATGGTAACCCATTCATCCTCGTCAGCGGTAAATGAAGATCCCTGGGGAGGATAAGTGATAACCACCCGCGGGGGGGTGTTGTCTACAGTGACTTGGATTGTAGCCGTATGCGGCTGGCCGCCCTTGATAACGGTCAACTGCAGGCTGTATAGCCCCTCCCGCAAAGAAGTAGTATCCCAATTCTCCAGTACTCCACCCTCTACCACATTGTAGTGGTCTCCACCTATCGGGAACCAAGCGCCGGGGTTAAAACCTTCTCCGAAGTGGAGGCGGTAGAGTTCAAAGCCGTCACCACGGGCAAAACCCTGGATGGGGAATATCCCGTGTACATATCCGTAGGAGCCGGGGCTGGTGATGGCTGCATCTCCCGATAATGGGCCGCCACCGCAGGAAGGCTCATATTCCGTGGGGGGCTGAGGAATGCCATTTTCCCGCACCCAATCCGTGGCCTCGCGGGGGAAGATGGAATAGACCATCACCGCCACTTGATCCGGAGGACAATTGGCGGTAGCCAGTTTGTTGGTGGGAACGTAGATGCGGAAGGCCTGGTGGATATTATCGTTGGTGGTGGGGGCCGTCCCCCTGATGAATATTTCCTGCACTGTCGAGGGAGAATACTCTGTAGGTAATAGCCCGGAGGTAGAATCTACCGTTACCCGCTCCATCCCCGGGGGCTCGGTGAATTGCTCTATCGGATAATTGGCCAGTATGGCTTCCATTACTTCATGCCATATCGGCCCTGCCCCCCGCGAGCCAAAGACCCGCTCCATCGGTTCTCCATTGGCGTTACCCACCCAAACCCCGGTAACGAGCTGAGGAGTGTAACCGATGGTCCAGGCGTCCCGATAATCGTCCGTGGTCCCGGTTTTTGCCGCTGCGGGCCGACTGAGCTCCAGAGGCCCTCCCGGGGTATAGGTTATGGAGCGAGCCGAGCGGTCGGAGAGGATGTCAGTGATCAGATAAGCCACCCGGGCATCGAGCACCTGTTGGGTGTGGGGAGAGCGATATTCTTCCAAGACATTCCCTTGCGCATCTTCTACCCGGAGGATGGCCACTGGATCCAGCTGACGAAATCCAGCGGTCAACCGCTCGGGGGGCACCGGCTCTCCGGCCATCATTCCGTTGTTGGCGAAAACCCCGTAGGCATAGGTCATATCCAGTAGGGTGACTTCCCCTCCTCCCAGGGTGAGGCTCAATCCGTAACGCCCCTCCTCGCGCAGAGTGTTGATCCCCAAACGGTGGGCGGTGGCCAGCATATTTTGGAGTCCCACATCATAGAGTAGACGGACGGCGGGGACATTAATGGAGTTGCCTAAAGCTTGTCGCAGCCGCAAAGGCCCGTGATACTTACGGTCATGGTTCTCCGGGGTATAAGGAGGATTGGGGTAATCGTCAAAGGTGGTGCGGATATCCATAATCATCGTTGCCGGGGTATATCCTTTGAGAAAGGCGGTGGTGTAAGTGAAGACCTTGATCGAGGATCCCGGCTGGCGGAGGGAGAGGGCGTTGTTGACCTGGCCATCGATTTTCTCATTCCAATAGTCAGGGCTCCCGACCATGACCAAAATCTCTCCGGTGCGGGGATCGATGGACACCTCTGCGCAGTTGGTGACATTCGCCCCTTGCTCCTTGAGTCGCTGCAAGTTATTGCGGCAGGCCTGCTCAGCTATGCTTTGCCATTCCAGATTGATGGTGGTGTAGACCCGCAATCCTCCCTGCAGGACGCGATCGGTGCCGTACTTTTCCTCTAGGACCTGGCGGACATAATCCACAAAATGGGGGGCAGTGATCTCAAAACGTTGTGGTCGAAACTCAAAACCGTCGAATTCTGTCTTGGCCTCTTCCATCTGCTGTAGAGTAATATACCCATCGCGGTACATAGCTTCCAGTACTCGACTTTGTACCCCCCGCGCCCTCTCCGGATAGTAAATGGGGTTATTGAGCCCCGGAGATTGGGGGAGGCCGGCGAGGAGGGCAGATTCCGCTAGATCCAGTTCCCAAACATGTTTCCCAAAATAGGCCTGGGCTGCGGCTTCAACCCCATAGGCAAGGTTCCCGTAATCGACAGTGTTGAGATACCACTCAAGGATCTGGTCTTTGTTGTAGCGGCGGGTGAGCTCCAGAGAAAGTAGAACTTCTTTGATTTTGCGAGGGATGCTCCTTTCATAACGCTCCTCCAGGGGGATAACTACGTTTTTGACTAACTGCTGGGTTATGGAACTTCCTCCCTGGATGGCCCCAGCCTGGAAAAAGGGAAGCTGTTCGCTCAAAGGATCGCACAGGAACGATAGGCTCTCCACCTCGCAGATAGTGCCGGTGAGGGTAACCAGGCCACCACGTAAAAGGCCGCGGAGGTTGATCCCCGGGTTGAGATAGAAATCGCGGTCCTCGGAGGAAATAGTGGCCTGACGGAGATATATGGAGATGCGAGAAAGTGGCACTACCTCTCGGTTCCCCCAGCGAGGATCGAATATTTCCCAGAGAAGGACGGTGCCAGTGCGATCGTAGATTTTAGTTGTCTGGAAACCTTCCTGAGAGAAAGTCTGGACGGCCTCGGGAGGCGGTAGGTCGCGGGTGTAGTAATAATAGACTCCTACCGCGGTCGCTACCCCGCTGGCGAAGGTCAATCCAAAGGGGATGACCACCGCCAGGATGACGGCAAGCAGGAACTTTTGCCCCAGGGAACGGCTGTTGCGGCGACGCCCGTTCAACCTTGCCCGACGACGGATGATATACTGGTAGCGATAGCGATTGTTATTCCGCATACTACATTTCAGCCAGAATGTTCAAATATTAACCCCTCACCACTCAAAGAGCAAATTGCAGAGGAAGCATCTTGTTCTCGCTACTTATGGCCGGCTAATCGGAATGTAAGGAACAAAACAGTCTGGGCCATACGAAGGAGATATGCTTCAGCAAATGGTTCTATCCTTTGGCAGTTTTTCCAGGACCAGAAAATGAGAGAGACCGAGTATGCGCAGGGGAGTTTTTTCCAGAAAATAGGTGATCCCACGCAGCATCTTGGCCACCATCGGAAAGCGGGAGGCAATGTGGTCATAGCCGGGGAAAATCTGGGTGTGGGTTATGATCCTCACCTCTAATCCTTCTAAGAGGTTGCGGAGATCACGGGAAGTGTAGGCCCGCACATGGGGAGTCAAGCGGCGACGCAAGGAATCGGGAAGAAACCCTACAAGTGGGAAATTTCCAAAACGGTATTTCCCTCGCCAAAATATGCCATGGGTCTCGAAAGGGAAAAAACGGTTGGGGGCAAAGATCACGATCTTGCCCCCGGATCTGGTCAGGCGGCGAGCCTCATTTAGGGTGAGCCGATCATCATCGACATGTTCTAAAACTTCATGGAGGAGGACTAAGCCAAAGGATGCGTCGGGAAAGGGGAGGGCCTCAGCGCGGGCACAGGCTAGGTTGGCCAGGCCAGAAGCCTTGCCCTGGAGCAGCTGCCCCCTTTCTAGGTCAATGCCAAAAAGGTGAGGGGTAAATTCCCGCATCCTAAGTAGATAGGTGCCAATCCCACATCCCACATCGAGGACAGTCTGGCCGGCCAAGGGAGCGTAGCGGGTGATGAGGTTTAAGCGGCGCTCTTGGCCGAAACGCCAGAGGTAACTGGGGAGGCCGCGCTGGGCAGCACGATCCAGATCGGTATTCACTCTTGTGGTCGGGCATTATATCCTTCTCCCGGGGATCCCGCTAGCCAAGTTGCAGGAAATAGATATAATCCTCCTCTGGTTCGAAGGTCAGAAATGTGCGCACATATCGGCGCATTCCTTGCCCAAAAGATTTATAATACTTTTGGCAATAAGTAAACTAATTCGGAGTCCGTTGTCTTCTTTCTAAGGAGGATTTAATGGAACGGCAATTATTGATCATCGGCTCTGGACCGGCGGGATTGACCGCCGCCATCTACGCCGCCCGGGCCAACCTCAATCCGCTGCTGATCACTGGTTATGTGGTGGGGGGACAGATCTCCCTTACCTATGAAGTGGAGAACTATCCCGGGTTTCCGGAAACCCTCACCGGCCCGCAACTGGTGGAGTTGATGCAGAAGCAGGCGGAACGGTTTGGCACGGAGATGGCCTTCGAGCAGGTCACCGCCGTGGACCTCAATACTGAACCATTTACGATTAAGACCGATGCCAAGGAGTACCAAGCCCGGGCAGTGATTATCGCCACCGGGGCCACTCCCCGGGCATTGGAAGTTCCAGGGGAGAAGGAGTTTACCGGTAAGGGAGTTTCTTATTGTGCGACTTGCGATGGCTTCTTTTTCCGGGAGAAAGATGTAGTAGTGGTGGGTGGGGGAGACTCTGCTGTTGAAGAGGGGTTATTCTTGACCCGTTTTGCTAATAAGGTGAGGATAATCCATCGTCGCGATGAGTTGCGGGCGGATCCCATCCTTCAGCAGCGGGCTTTCAACAACCCCAAGATCGAGTTTATCTGGGATACGCTGGTGCGCAAGATCTCCGGCGATGGGACAGTCCAGGCAGTAGAGACTGAGAATGTGAAAAACGGCAAAGCAGCAACCCTGGCCACGGAAGGGGTCTTTGTCTACATTGGCCACACCCCCAATACACAGCTCTTTGTCGACCAGTTGAAGATGGACGAAATGGGCTATCTTGTCACTGACCAGCGGATGCACACCAATATACCCGGGGTTTTTGCCGCGGGAGAAGTCTCGGATCACATCTTCCGTCAGATTGTGACCTCCGCCGGTTTCGGGTGTATGGCGGCGATGGAGGCAGAAAAATACCTGGCCTCTCTCGGCGACCGCAAAGCATAGCCCCTGTTTTTTTGGAAAAAGGGCGAGCTCTGATCTGCTCGCCCTTTTTGTGGGTGATGAATGCGCATTTTACTTACGGCAAGCTCTTAGTGAGTTCTAGTTTCAATATGGAGTCAATAGCTTAACATGCCCACCATAAATGTCAAAGGCCAACCGGTATTCTATGTTGAGCAATCCCATGGTGACGAGCAGCAAACGCTGATAATGCTCCACGGGGCGGGAGGAACCCATCGGATTTGGCTGCTCCAGGTGAATGGCTTGCAAAACTTTCGAGCTATTGCCCTGGACCTGCCCGGGCATGGGAGATCAGGAAGCGCGGGCCGGGAATCCATCACCTCATATGCTGATTTCGTTCTGGAGTTTTTGGGTGCTTTGGGCATCGAGAAAGCAATAATCGTCGGCCATTCTATGGGCGGGGCTATAGCCCTGGAATTGGCCCTGCGTCAAGGTCCGCAAATAATCGGGCTAATTCTGGTCGGCACCGGGGCTCGGCTACGGGTTCGCCCCGAATTTCTCCACGGCTTGCAGGAAAATGTGGAGGATACGATCAGCAGTCTGGTCACTTGGTTCTACGGATCAGGAGCGGAGAAGGAAACCTTGCACCAGGGTGAGGCAGAGTTGCGGGCCAGTCAACCCGAGGTGCTTTTCGATGACTTTTCGGCATGCGATCGCTTTGATGTAATGCAGCGGTTAGGGGAGATTGGGGTGCCGACTCTGGTAATCTGCGGCGATGAGGATCGCTTGACCCCGCCTAATTATGCCCAGTACTTGCGGGATCATATCCCTGGCGCTCGGGTGGTTGTCGTTCCCGGGGCGGGGCATATGGTGATGCTGGAAAAGCCACAGGAAGTGACCGAGGCAATGCAGAGCTTTTTGGACTCAGTACTCTATTAGCGTCACCTTTCCGGTTACTGCTCTTGCGTGTGGCTTCAGCCCGACGCTAACATCTTTATCGGCCTCGGGCCAGTTGCACCAAGACAGGGTGGATGGCCTGAGCAGCGCGGGCGCGGTGGCTGATCTGGTTCTTGACTTCCAGTGGCAGTTCGGCCATCGTTTTCTTTTGCTCTGACAGATAGAAAACAGGGTCGTATCCAAAGCCTTGCTCTCCGGATGGTGCCAGAGCGATAAAACCCTCACAGGTTCCCTCGGCGGTCCAAGTCTGTCCCTGGGGAGTGGCGAGGGCAATGACACAGCGGAAGCGGGCAGCACGGCTCTCCCAGGGAAGGTCCCGCATTCGGCTTAGAAGCCGCTCTATCCGCTCCGCGTCATTTTCTGCATAGCGGGAGGAATAGACGCCCGGTTCACCACCCAGGGCGTCCACCTCCAGCCCGGAATCATCGGCCACGGTTAGAATCCCCGAAAGCCGAGCATAGGCCCGTGACTTTAGCGCTGCATTCTCACTGTAATTCCTTCCCACCTCTTCCACTTCCAGGTATATCTTTTCTCTATCCAGTGAGGTCAGGGTTAGGTCGAGGCTGGCCAGGAGTTCCTGGTATTCTCGGAATTTGCCGGGGTTACGGGTGGCAATGAGAAGCAATTTCATCTTATCATTCTCGACAGGATATTAGCACACAACTTAGAGGCTGATATACTGTTCTCTGCTGGTTTGACAATCGGCACTCTCCCCGTTAGTATTAAAGCCAATCGCGTAAGGAGGATAAAAGTGGCTGCAGATCAAGCCAAGGATAAAATCGAAAATGTCATCGGCCCCACCGCCAGCCTCAAGGGGGACCTTATCTGTGAGGGCGGGGTGCGCATTGATGGGGTGTTTGTCGGTAGGGTGGAGAGCCAGGGAAATGTCATCATCGGAGAGGCGGCGAAGGTTGAAGCGGAGATAAAGGGCAATAACGTTTCGGTGGCCGGGGCGGTTAAAGGGAATATCAATGCTCTTGGCCGCTTGGAAATCCTCTCTGGCGGGCAGGTAATGGGAGATATTACGGTGGACTCCTTTGTCGTGGACGAGGGAGGGGTCTTCGCCGGGGAAGTAATTATGGAAAATCAGCCAGCCATCGCCGAAGCCAAGGTTGAAAAACGAAAATAATATTTACGGTTGGGGGAGAAAGAGAAGGCCACTGCGAGGTGGCCTTTTATTCTCCGGCTACCTCCTGCAGCCCATCCCAATTCAGAATCTCGATCTTCTTCCGGCCAATACTGAGCAAGCCCTGGGAACGAAATTGGTTTAAGGTAGCGGTGGTCGTCTCGCGGTAGGTCCCCACCATTTCCGCTAGGTCTTGGTGAGTGAATCCGCTGATCGTAGCACCCTGCTCCTGCCCCAAACGAAGAAGGAGAGAGGCCAGTCGGGCGGGGACGCTTTTGAAGGCTAGATCCTCTAAGCGACGTTCCGCTTCGGAGAGCCGCTGTCCTAAAACCTCTAGAAAGCGGAGGGAAATCTGGGGTTTCTTGAGGAGCAGCCGCTCCAGTTCATCGCGGCTAATCACGCAGATCACGCAATCCTCTACCGCCTCGGCGAAGGAGTCGTGCATCCCCTGGCCGATGAGGGACATCTCCCCAAATATGCTCCCTGGGCCGAAGGTGTCCAGAACCAGTTTCTTCCCCTCAGGGGAGATGCGATAGATTTGCACCCGTCCTTTCTTGAGGATAAAAAGTACCTCTCCCGTTTCCTCAGGAGAGTAGAAAATCTTACCCGTGAGGGTGGTGGCTAGAGTGAGAGTGCGATCCATCTCTGAGAGGTCCTGGGGAGTGAGGTCTTGGAAGATCTCGGCCTCCAGGAGATAAGCTATTTTGTTTTTTAATGCTTGTTCCCGGGTTAATTTTAAGGGCATTAGATCATCCCCGAATTAGGCTTGAAAACCGGTGTTCATCATTTTTTCCTCGATTTTCTGGAAGAGACGCAGTGCAGAGGGGTTGCCCAAGGAGATTACCTCACCGTTGAGAAGGAAAGTGGGTACGGCTACGACTTGTTCTGGGCGCTGGGTTCCTTGTTGAGCCAGATCCAATATCTCTACCTCCAGGTCCGGAAAATGGCTTTTGGCCTGCTGGCCCAAGGTTATAGCTTGGGGACAAAAGGCACAGCGAGGCTCAACCACAATTTGTAATTTTGTGCTCACCCTTGAGAACTCCTCAATATTTATAGATAGTAAGCCTTCTCACCCAAATAAATGGTAATCAAGATTACAAAATTCTAGCATAGATTAGGGCAAGGTAAAAGCAAGCGGGGTTGACTGGCCGAGCGGCTCCTTCTATAATAAGGGCATATTACTAAGAAAGGACAGGCTATGAACTTTTTGCGAGACGGCATTTTTCAGCGCGAGGGGCCACTATTTACCTATTGGTATGTGACCCTCTTAGTTTTGGGAGTTTTGCTAGGGGCTTTTCTTGCTCCGGACACTTTGCCGGATTCAGTTTTTGTGCGGCTGGGTCCTCTGACCATATATTGGTATGGGGTGCTCATGGTTACCGGTATATTGGTCGGGGCTTACCATGCCGCCCGCGAAGCCCGCCGTAACGGCGAGAACCCGGACCACATCTGGAACGCTATCCTAGTGGTAGCCGGATTGGGGCTTATCGGGGCCCGGCTTTATCACATCTTTTCCAGTCCTCAAGGGACGAACATAGGCTGGGATTATTATCGGCAGCACCCGGCGGAGATTTTATATGTTTGGCAAGGCGGGCTAGGGATTTATGGAGCAGTTGCCGGAGGTTTCCTGGGGGCTTGGCTCTATGCCCGGGTCTATAAATTGCATCTGGCCAAGTGGCTGGATTTTGTAGCTCCGAGCATGTTTCTGGGGCAGGCTATCGGCCGTTGGGGGAACTTCTTCAACCAGGAGCTCTATGGTTACCCGGCCACGATGCCCTGGGGGATTCAGATCAGCGCCGATAATCGGCTCCCGCAGTTTTCTATCGACCAGTATCCGGAAACAACCCGGTTTCACCCCACCTTTCTTTATGAGTCGCTGTGGAATCTGGGAGGGTTTTTTCTTCTGTCTTATATCTGGCGGCGATACGAAGGCCGGCTGATGAAAGGGGATCTATTTCTCCTCTGGGCGATGCTCTACGGATTTGGCCGCTTCCTGGTGGAATTCCAGAGGCCCGATGCTTGGCTGGTGGGGGGGATTCCCACCGCCCAGATCATTGGCCTGGGGTTGTTGGCATTCGGCGGGACTCTGCTCTTCCTGCGTCATCGTCGCCGACCAGAAATCGCGGCCACAGGAGCGAGTTAGATGGCTCGCAAAATATCTCGACGCGAGGAGCGAGCCAGGCGCCGCGCCCAGGAGCAGCAACGCAACCGCCTATTGGCCATCGGTGGAGGGATCCTGGTGTTGTTCCTTGTGGGTTGGTGGGCCTATGGCCAATTTGCAAAACCGACCCTACCGGCAGATGCTAGCCCTACCGGTGGGCCGCAGGAAGTGCCTATCCTGGGTTGGGAGCATGTTTCGCCGGGATCTGCACCGCTCTATGAATACAACTCTAACCCTCCTACCTCCGGCTGGCATTATTCACTGCCGGCAGAGCCCGGGGTATATGCGGAGCCGGTGCCGGATGGGAATTTGATTCACAGCCTGGAACATGGATATGTCATCATCTCCTACAACTGTGCTAGCCTCAGCGAGAGTGAATGCCAAGACCTCCGGCAGAAATTAACGGATATTTTTAACGCTGAGGGCGCCTGGAAATTGATCGTTGTCCCCCGGCCAGAGCTGGATACTACTATTGCCCTTACCGCCTGGGGGTGGATCGATAAATTCGATGACTACGATGAAGCGCGGATCCGGAGTTTCATCGCCCGCTTCCGGGATCAGGGTCCGGAGGATACTCCAGGGTAGTCCTTTGGTCGGTGGCTATGGCTAGGCGTCTAGAAAGAAAAGAGGCAGCCCTGTTGGGGCTGCTTCTCTTAGGGGGAGTGGCTTACTTTCTCGCTCCTTGGCCCCCAGAGGGCAAATTGTGGGCTATCGCCTATGGCATCTGCCCGCAGCGGGCCAGTCACTCTTATTTCTTGGCGGGGAACCAATTACCCTTGGAAGCGCGAATGACTGGCATCTTTGCCGGCTTTTTATTGACTCTGCTCTACATTTTCTTTCTTGGCCGCAGCAGGGCCTCCCGTTTCCCCCGACGAGAGATATTCGTTTTGCTGTTGGGATTTATTGTCCTTATGGGCGGAGATGGGGTAAATGCCACACTCTATGATTTCGGCTTGCCATATCTATATCTGCCCCAGAATTGGTTGCGCTTGATCAGCGGATTTTTGGCAGGATTGGCTATGGCCTTCCTTACCTGGCCGGCTTTCTCCGCCACCTTCTGGAAGGAGCCATCCCCGGCCGCGGTGCCGCAAAACATTGGGGAGCTGGTCGGATCATGGGTCCTGCCGGGGTCGATAATGCTGGCTATACTCGGTGGAATTGACCTTTTCTTCTATCCGGTGGCCCTGGCGAGCGTCTTCGGGGTATTGGCTTTCCTCTCCCTGTTCAATTCCTTAGCCCTTATTGCCTTCTGGAAGCGAGTGGGGAATGCCGAATCATGGACGGATTTTCTGGTTCCGGTAAGTGGGGGACTGCTGTTTAGCATTTTAGAACTGGGAGTGCTCTCCGTTTTGAAGTATCTGTTCTTGGGTCCCGGTCCTCTCCCTTAAAAGCCTTAGGACACTTGAATCGGGAACTCCAAAGTGGTATCACATAAGCAGGGGAGTATTCAGTAGAGATGGGTCAGGAATACCAAAACCGGCTGATATTTGAGAAAAGCCCCTACCTTCTCCAGCATGCCCACAACCCGGTGGATTGGTACCCCTGGGGAGAACAGGCTTTTGAGAAGGCCAGGCGGGAAGACAAGCCAATCTTCTTGTCTGTTGGCTACTCTACCTGCCATTGGTGCCATGTGATGGAAAAGGAATCGTTTGAAGATCCAGAAGTTGCTCAGGCGATGAATGATACTTTTGTTTCCATAAAAGTGGATCGCGAAGAGCGGCCGGACATTGACAACACTTATATGGCTGTTTCTCAGATGTTGACCGGGGGCGGAGGTTGGCCGCTCAATATTGTGATGACCCCCGATAAACGCCCCTTTTTCGCCGCCACTTACCTGCCGCGGGAGAGCCGCTTCGGAAGAATAGGGATGCTGGAATTGTGCGCCCGAGTCAAAAATCTTTGGGATACGCGTCGGGAAGAAATCGAGGAAAGTGCTCAGCAAATCTCGGCCAACCTCCAAGAGCCGCTACAGGAAATGGGAGGGGAGGAATTGGAGGAAGGCGTGCAGAAAAAGGCATATTCCCAACTCGCCTCCAGTTTTGATGAACAGCACGGAGGGTTTGGTCAGGCTCCAAAATTCCCCACCCCTCACCACCTCACCTT
>JACPPX010000116.1 GCA_016190785.1 Chloroflexota bacterium | reverse complement strand
TTATGGCCCTTGCGGTCCAGATCGGAGTACATCCCTTCTTCTCCATCCCACATCTCCTGATTGATGCGCCATCCCAGTTCCTGGTACTCGGCCTGATATTTCTCCATCAGTTTTTCCTCCCCGAGGGTCTCCGCGATGCGGGCCATGTACTGTGCGGCCAGGGCCTGCTGGGCGGAAAGATCCACCCAGGAGTAGGCCGTCTCCCCCCGCGGGGAGTTATCCATCCCCGAGCCCAGGTTAGAGGTCCAATACAGGCCGTTGGGGCGGCGGCGATGTTTTTTTATCCACTGGTAATAGGCTACCAGCCGGGGGAGGACAGTGGCAAAACGACTCGAGTCGCCGGTGGCCATATAGTAGCCCCACTCCGCCCAGGAAAAGAGAGGAGGGTTGATAGATTGGTCGGAGGAGGGATTAAAGAAATCGCGCCCATCCTCGCGGAGTTCGCGGCAGATGAAGCCATCCTCGTGCTGCCGGTTATAGAAATTATCTAAAGATTCCACCGCGGGGAAGAGATGGGAAGCATAGCGGCCGAACATAACCATAAAACAGGTATCCCACTGGAAGAGGTGTTCGCTGAAGGCTTCGTCCATATAGCGGGCGACAAACCCGTTCTGGGGAGTTCCGGATTTGATGTGTTCCTTGGCCAGGTCCCAGGCGCGGAAGTAGAGTTCCACCCAGTGGGGGTGCTCTTCCAGAATGGGTACCGGTAATCCCTCCTGCATCGTAATCGCCATTCCTCTAGTAGAAAGTGGTGGGTTCCCCCCTTTGTGCTATACTCACAAAGCAAATATTTTATTCGCCAACAAGGATGTCCACAACCCCAGCCACTTATCATCTCAACCCGAACCAGCAACACAAGAGTGGGCCGCGTTCGCCAGAGATGCTCTTCCTTCTTCTGGGACTGCTTCTGGCCTTTGCTCTCCGCATCTATGATCTAACCGCCGAGTCCATCTGGTACGATGAGGCGGCGAGTATCTTGATCGCCCGCCGCCCCTTTAGCGAGATAGCCTTTCTCCCCGCCATCCACCCTCCGCTGTATTTCTACCTCCTCCACTTCTGGATGGGCATCGCCGGGGACTCAGAATTTGCGGTGCGCATGCTCTCGGTGCTTACCTCCCTCCTGTTGGTTGCGATGCTCTACCGCATAGGTACTAGCCTGTTTTCGGCAAAGGTCGGGGGGTGGAGCATGGCCCTGGGGATCATCTCCCCCTTTCTTGTCTTCCACGCCCAGGAAACGAGGATGTATACCCTGCTCATGCTCCTCACCGTCTCGGCGGGCTATTTATTATGGAAAAGCGTCAACTCCCCCCGCTTGGCCACTTGGACCCTCCTCGCCCTGACCCTTACCCTGGGACTCTACACTCACTATTCTTTTTTCCTTTTCCTCCTTGCGGCTAATCTGTGGATAATTCTCAGAGCCGGGCATAACCCGGTGCTCGGCCAGGGTAGGACTTGGCTCTCCTGGCTAACAGTACAGGGAGTGGCTCTCGAAGTATTTATCCTCTACCTCCCCATTTTCATTTCCCAACTCCGCATCCCCCGCGATCCTATACCCCAAGGATCGACCCTAAGTGGGCTAACCGGGACTTTGGGAGGATTGCTTTTGGGGCCAGCGCTTCCGGAGGTGGCATCACTGGTCATCTTGCTTCTTACCACCGGCCTATTCGCCGGGTTTTTTATCCCTTACCGCCAGAGCCTCCTGGGCGAGAAAGGCCAAGTCTTGACCCTTTTCCTCCTGTGGTTGATAGTTCCTCTGGCTTCTTTATTGGCGGTCATAAATCTCCAAACCAATTGGCGGCCTGATCCGCGCTACGTGGCTTTAGTGGCCCCCACCCTGCTCATCCTTTTGGCCTGGCTCATCGCCCACTGGGAGAAGATCTCCCCCCCTGCCGGTTTCATTGCCGGCTTAGGAGGTATTCTCATCCTAAGTGCCGGCACCATCGCCTACTTCTGGCCGGAGAGTATGGTGCGGGATGATGCCCGCGGCTTATCCCAATATCTATCGGCCCGGGTCACGGATCAGGATCTAGTATTGACCTTGGATAACCCGTTCCCCTTTGAGTATTACTATCGGGGAGAGGCCCCCCTATCTCTGATCAAGGTCCGGCCGGAATCGGTAGCGGCTGACCTGGGACAACTCTCCGCCGGCCGGGAAAGGGCATATCTAATCCGCTGGTTCAAGACGGTCAGTGATCCCTGGGATCTGGCCTCTTTTCTCTTAGAACGGGAAAGCCATGATTTTACCTACCAGGATTTCCACGGATATCGCTCCTCCGAATTCCACCTGCGGGATAATCCCTCCTTTGCCCTGGAGGCCGAGCCGCGCATAGTGAAGTTTGGGGAGGCAATGGATTTGCAGGGAATATCTTGGGGAGTGGGGTTAAGTGGTGGGCCCAATTCAGTGGATCAGGAAATTCAGGCCGGAAATCCTCTGTCTCTGCTTTTGCAGTGGCGACTGCTAAGAAGCGGAGCCAGCGACTACGCCGCCCGCTTGCAATTGCTGGATGGAATGGGGAAAGTCGTTGCCGAGAGTGCGGTTTTGCTGCGCAACCAGGCCGGGCTATACTCCTCCCGCTGGGCGGCACCGGATTCAGGGTGGAGCATGCATCGTTTGCTTGTGCCAGCGGGAAGCCCAGCGGGCAACTATTATTTGGAGGTATCACTGTATGACCATGCAACCGGAGTTATTTTCGGAGAGGCCGCGCCCATCGTCACTCTCAGAGTCCGAGGCTCTTCCCTGAGCAAGATCACCGGGCCTACCACCGCGCCAGGGGATAAGTTGGGCTACCGCGGCGTTAAATTCTTAAGACCGGCCAGTTCCTTTTCAGATCTGAGAATGAATAGAGTAGGGCTTAGCAGATGAAAATTGCCCTGCTAGGCACGCGCGGCATCCCTGCCTCCTACAGCGGGTTTGAGACCTGCGTGGAGGAACTGGGGAGCCGGCTGGTGGCGCAAGGACACCAGGTCACCGTCTACTGCCGCGCCCACCATATCCCATACCGCGAGCCGACTTATAAGGGGATGCGGCTCATCATCCTCCCTACGGTGCGGAATAAGTACCTGGACACCATTTTCCACACTTTTTTATCCTCGCTCCACGCCTTCTTCCAGCCCTACGATATCGTGCTCATGTTCATCTCCGGCAATAGCCTGGTCTCCTTTATCCCCCGGCTCAGCGGGAAAAAAGTGGTGCTCAATGTTGACGGCCTGGACTGGAAGCGCCAGAAGTGGCCCTCTCTAGCCAAAAAGTACATCCAGTGGGCCGAGTTCCTGGCTACTAAGTTGCCCAATGTGATGGTCACCGACTCCCGGGTGATCCAGGAATACTATCGCCAGAAATATGGCCATAATGCACCCTATATCCCCTATGGCTCCGAGGTGCAGAGTCTGCCCCCGGGCCAATATCTCCTACGCTTTGGTTTACAGCCCCGCCGCTATTTTTTGTTCGTGGGCCGGCTGGTGCCGGAGAACTGTGCCCACCATCTGGTAGAGGCTTTCTCTGGGATGAATACCGACTTCAAGTGTGTAATCGTTGGCGATGCCCCCTACGCCGAGGATTACATCCGCGGCCTCAAGGCCACCACCAATCCCAATGTCATCTTCACTGGCTATCTCTTCGGAGAAGGCTACCGCGAACTCGGCTCCTGGCCCTACGCCTTCATCGAGACTTCGGGAGTGGGGGGCACCCATCCTGCCCTTCTGGAGGCTATGGCCTTGGGAAATTGCGTGGTGGCTCACAACACCCCCGAGAATCTGGAGACGATTGGTGATGCTGGCCTCGCTTACGATGGCGCCGTTGGCGCGGCGAGTCTCCGCCAGGTGTTGCAGCGCCTCCTCGCTGAGCCGACCCTGGTGGAGGAGTATCGGGCCAAGGCCCGGGCCCGGGTTCAGGCCTACTACACTTGGGAGGCGGTGACCAATGCTTATGAGAACCTGTTCCGCAACCTCCTGGCCAGGGATCGACACTCCTCGACCTAGACAGTTCCTGCGGTGTCTCGCCAACCACTATAGGATGAAGCGGTTCAAACGCCGGCGCAGCCGCCCCAGATGAGGCTCAGCCTCCCAGATGCGGCTCCATCCGCTTGCCAGGCTTGGCCGATTGTGGTAGTTTAATTTTGTGCTTCGTCGCACCAGCGAAAACTACATCATTTTTCTTTTAGCCTCCGACCTGGGGCTGACCCTTTTCTCGCTTTATCTTTCCACCCAGATCCGGCTGGCCCTGCCTTTCGGGACTCCCCTTCCCCCGCGGGCAGTTAGCCTCGACCCTCCGCTTTACGGCTTAGTATTTGTCATCTGGCTATTGGCCTTCCTCGGCTTCTCGGTCTATGACCGGGAGAAAACCTTGCGGGCGGTTGACGAATTGCAGCGGGTGAGCGTGGCTGTCCTCGCCGCCACCTTGCTTTTCGCCGGGGCGCTTTATTTGACCTTCCGCGAGGTCTCCCGCTTGCTCTTCGTTTACTTCTTCCTCATCGATCTAAGCGCTCTCTTGTTATTCCGTTCGCTCCTGCGCCTAGTGTGGCGGGCTTTGGGCCGGCCTCCTCAAGCCTGGCGGCGGATCATAATTGTTGGGGCCGGAAATGTGGGGCAGGAATTAGCGCAGCGGCTCAAAGGCCACGGCTGGGCGGGAATTAAACTGGTGGGATTCCTTGACGACGCTTTGGATAAGGTGGGCCGAGAATTCGAAAGCCTGCCCGTATTGGCCACTTTGCCAGATGCGACCAAGATTATCCAGGAGCAGAAGATCGACGATGTGATTTTTGCCCTCCCCCTGCATGCTCATCAGGAAATGGTGAATGCCGTGGCTCAATTCCAGCGGATGCCGGTGCGCATCTATGTTGTCCCCGACCTCTTTGACCTGGCGTTTCACCGCACCACCATCGAGGATTTGGGGGGCATCCCCCTGGTGGGACTTAGGGATCCGGTGATCAGTGGAGTGCAGCGGGTGGTCAAGCGGCTCTTCGATCTAGTGGTGGCTGGATTGCTCCTCCTCCTCCTCTCCCCGTTTCTCCTATTATTAATAGCACTCATCCGCCTCGACTCCCCCGGTGCGGCGATTTTTAAACAGCAGAGGGTGGGGGAAGGCGGGAAGCTATTCTGGATGTACAAGTTTAGAACCATGGTCCAGGACGCAGAAGCCCGGATGGGGGAAGTGCTGCAGGTGACCGAAGATCAGCAGATATTGCACAAGACCAAAGAAGACCCGCGGGTCACCCCTATGGGCCGCTTTTTGCGCCGGGCTAGTCTGGATGAACTCCCCCAACTGTTAAATGTCCTCAAGGGGGAGATGAGCCTGGTGGGGCCGCGGCCGGAACTCCCCTTCATGGTGGATCGCTATCAGCCCTGGCAGTGGAAACGGTTCAGCGTCCCCCAGGGGCTCACCGGCTGGTGGCAGGTCAGCGGCCGCAGCGATAAACCGATGCACCTCCATACCGAAGACGACCTGTGGTACATCCAGAACTACTCCCTGCTTCTCGATATCCAGATTTTGTGGAAAACCATCGGGGCGGTGATCAAAGGCCGGGGAGCGTTTTAGTCCCGTCGCCATATAGATCTCTACCAATTCGTCTAATTGAACCTCGCCACTACCTTTTGTTCTGGCCCTGGATTTAAAATCCAGGGCGAGGGTGAAACTCGCCAGTACCTTTTTCCTATTGTTGCTTCCCCCATTCTTGACCTAAAATAGATCGCAGCCCATGCCTTCTCGATGGCGGTTAGGCACATTGCTTTTGCTGGCGGTGCTCTTCCTCTTGCCCCACACCACGGCCATCGCTCGCACCCTGCAATTCACCGCCAATCCTCACCTGGGATACGGAGCCAATATCTCCGACCTGGGCAGTCTCTCCCTGGTTGGTGATCTCAACTTCGATTGGTTCGTCCATTATCTTTACTGGCAGAACGCCGAATCCTCCCGCAACAACTACAACTGGGCGGATCTCAATAACATCCTCAACGCTGCCCAGACCAGCGGCAAGAAACTGATCCTGCGGGTGAGCAATGCTCCCAACTGGGCCTGGCTAGGATCCGGCAATCCCCCCTTGGATTTGGATGAATTCGCCCAGTTTATGGGCCTCGTCGCCGCCCGCGGCCAAGGGAAAGTGGCGGCCTATGTCATCTGGAACGAACCCAACCTCCCCGCAGAGTGGGATGGCCGCGACCCCCAGCCCTCTTGGTTCGCCAATATGCTCAAGAAAGTCTATCCCGCTATCAAGGCTCAGGATCCCGATGCCATTGTCGTGGCCGCGGGGATGGCCACCATCGGCGGGGATGGATGCCCGGCCGGAATAGCGGCGAACATCAGCCAGGCCGGGTTCACCAACGCTTTAATCTCGGCTGGGGCAATGAGCGACCTGGATTTTATCCGCGGGATGTATCAAAGCGGGGCCCAGGACTACTTTGATGTGCTAGCGACCCATCCCTACGGATTTGCCTATTCTCCAGAGACCAACCCCTGTAGCGTCAACAGCCTTGCCTTCCGCCGTGCCGAGCAGCAGCGGGCGATAATGGAGGCCCAGGGGGATGAGAACAAGCCGATGTGGGCCATCGAGTTCGGGTGGATCCTGGACCCTGGTTCATCCTGCCAGAACTATGGGGATTGGCCCTCCCGTTGGTGGCAAAGGGTCACTCCCCAAGAGCAGGCCGATTACCTAGTGCGGGGTTATCAATATGCCTTCGATAATTGGCCGTGGATGGGGGTAATGGCACTGTTTAATCTCGATTTCGCTACCGTCTACTGGTACGATTATTGCCAGCCGTTGCGCTGGTACTCCGTCACCTACCGCGATAACCCCCAGGACCCCGCCAACAACCCTATAAAATATCGCCTAGCCTACAATGCCCTGCAAAATATGCCGCAAAATACCCCCGGTTCCCTAGCTTCCCTCTCCGGGCAGGTGATGGATAACCGCGGCGATGCTCTGGCCGGGGTGCAAGTGGACCTTGTGGGGGTAGGCAGCACGCAAACTGATGGCCTGGGGGCTTACGGTTTCTCCGAACTCAGTGCCGGGGCTTATGACTTATCCGCGCAAAAGTCGGGATTTGGGACTCTGCCTCCCCGCCAAGATTTGGGAGTGGTCGCCGGAGAAAATCAAACCGGCCTTAATTTCTACCTCCCCCCGGCGGATAATATGCTGGCCAACTGGGACTTCGAGGATGGCTTGGTCGCTTGGAAATACAAGGGTCCGGCCCAGGTTAGTGCTGATGCTCACACCGGCCTGCAAGCCATTCTTCTCCGCGGCCGCAACCCGGGGAAAACCTGGGTGGCCCAAACCATCACCATCCCCGGTGACATTTCCTCTCCTACCCTCTCCTTCCTGTACCGTTTCAATCCCCGGAACAGCGGGGATCGATTTCGCGTCGAGATCCGCAAGCCGGGAGGAGAACTCCTGGCGGCGCCTTGGATGAAGAAAGACGCCAGTTCTGAGTGGGCCCACGCTTGGGTGGACCTCTCCCCCTATCTGGGGCGCAGGATCCAGGTGCGGTTTGTGCTCATCGATAAGGGAGGCCAGAGAGCCACTGCCTTTCTAGATGAAGTGAGTTTGGGCTCAAACTAGGAGAAACCCAGAAATAAATTGCCATAACAGGCTAATTTCCTCGCAGCCCCTCTAGCCTCGCTTTCAAATCGGAAACTATATGAGCATATTCAGGATGCATTCTATGCTTATTCTACGCTGATCCCGGGGATGATGACTTCATCATTGCTGATCCTTTGGCCGCCCTCACTGCTCACCGGCAATCGTTCCAGGGTATCCAGCCGATACATCCCTACTTTCAATTGATATTCACCGGCAGGTATCTCCGCTGGTAGTAAGATGAGGTGAGTATCTTCGATAATTTCTCCGGGGGACCACAGACTGGTAGGGTAGAAGCCGTTGCGGGGTGGCCCGTCCCCTTGGGCCAGGACATTCCCCTGGGCATCCACCAAGTGGATGAAGACCTGGTAGTCAATAGCGGTGGGTTTAATGCTTTCCCAGAAGAGAGTTAGCTCTAGGCTTTGGCCGGGGGAGATGGATTCCGGGATCTCGTATCCGATCAGGCGGAAAGAGTCCCCCAGGGAGAAAAAGACCGGGTTTTGGACCTGGGGTGGCTTGGTGCCGCGGATAGGGAATCTGGGTAGAAGAACGCTCTCTCCTAACGGCAGTGCCCGCGGGCTCGGCACCTCTTCCCCGGTGCGATAGAGGATAAATGCTAATTTGATTTGCCCATAGGTCGGGGCCGGGAAATCAGAGGGGATAGTAATCTGGTAGGTATCGCGGAGAATCTGGCCTGGCTCCCACAGCGAGGTGGCATAGTTTCCTCCTCCGGGGTAGGTATCAATTTTGGTATATGGTTGCTGATCCGGATCTAAGAGATGAAGGGCCATGGTATAGTTTTCGCTCATCTCGGCTTCGCCCCGGAGATAAAGAGTAATGATCACCTCTCCCCCCGGCCGCGCTCGGGAAGTATCGAGGTCATAGCCCAGCAGTTGGATCCGATCCCCGAAGTTAACCGCATAGGGATTTGAGATCTCGCCCCTCTGCTCCGCGGTGATAAGGGGTGGTGGGGCGTAGGCCGGTAGGATATATAGGAAGGGGGAGAGGGAGGCCAGGAGGAAAAGGCCTACTCCGAAAATAAGGTTAAGCCTGATCCTCGGCCATCGCCCCGCCCAGTGACTGAGGCCTAAGGCGAGGAGAATACTTACCGCCGAGATGGTGGGCAGCATATAGCGTCCCACTGGGGGGTTAACCCCGGAGCGGAGGCTACGGTAGAAATTTATACCCACGAATAGGGCAATCAAGAATAGAAACAGAAAAATTGCCAGGCGAATGGTTGAAGATTGCCGAGGCAAGGAGGCCAAGATGCCAATGGCTCCTAATAAGACAAAAAGGCCGAGAAGCAGATAAACCCAGTCATCGGCGTAGATATTAGCCCAGCCAAAGAGCAACCAGTAGCTATTAAAAGCAGTAAGGATACTGTTGGGAAGAAAATCCCAATGAAGGGAGGTGAAGAAGTCAATAGGATCCCCGGCCTTTTCCAGGAAACTCCCGATCACCGCCGCAAAACGCCGCAATGGGCCGCCGTAAAGAGGTGTGCCGGGGATGAACCATAGACCCAAAGGCAGGAGCAGAGCCCCCAGAAGGAGGGCTAGCCCCGATAATACGTTGCGCCTTTGGAGCCGAACCCTACGCCACAAAGCGCTGGCTAAAGCCAAGAGAGCCAGGGGAAGAAGGGCCAGAGCATTGTACTTGGACATGAGGGCCAGTCCTAGGAAAAAACCCAAACCCAGGACATCTCTCGCCCCTTGCTGCCCAGCCACGACCCGCACGCAATACAAGAGAAACAGCGAGGAGAAGAGGGTGACTAGGATATCGTTATTGATGACACTGCCCATAAACAACATTTGGGGGGAGAAGGCGGTGATGGCCGTGGCTCCCAAAGCAATCTGCGGATTATGGCGGAAAAGGTTACTGGCTAAGAGGTAGGTGGCCCAGACCGCCAAAGTGCCGATGACCACCGAGAATAGTCGGATCAGGTGTAATGCCAAAAAGGTGCTGCGGTAGGGGAATCCATCTTCCCCAGAATGGACGGCGAAGTTCTTTCCCCCCCTCCCTCCGAAGACATGAGGGTTACGCTCCAGGTCCAAATGGTCAGTGGTATCCACCCAAAAAGTGGTTAAAGCCCCCAGAAAGTAATAGAGGGGGGGCTGGGTATATTCGCGCAGATCGATCTGCGGTTTTTCGGGGGTGCGGATCACATCTGGGAGGGAGCGGTTGAGGATTATATACTGCACATATTGATAGTGGGCTGGTTCGTCGTAGGATTCCCAGGCGGGGACGATCACGCTGTAGAACACTCCCAGCGCAAAGTGCAGTCCCAGGATGATACCCAGCCATTGCTGGGTGGTGCGATTGCAGAGCCAATCTCGGACTATCGCCATTTTCCCAAAGACAGTCACAGACCGATGGCGCTGGACGTTGATTTTACTTGGAATATTATAGCCCGGGCCAGAGAAGCGTTGCAATGGCAGAAATTATGTGCTAAACTAGTATTCGTTGAATTGACAATTGGTGAAAGGAGGTTGTAATGCCCTGAGTCTTAAACTGCACGGCAAAGGCCCAACCTTAATATCCAAGGAGGAATGAAAATGACAACCAAAAAGATCATAGGGATCACCTTTTTCACTAACCTGGTTTTGCTTTCGCTACTGCTGGCGGTTTTGGTGCTTGCTGGCCCGGCGGGAGCCGGTCCCACCGCCAGGCCCAGCCAGCAAGGTACCTATTTGTGTGGCGCCTCCTCCGCCTCAGATTTTACGTCGGTCAAAAACGGTCAGAAGTATTTGAACCGTGGCGACTTCATCATGGTCTTCTCCACCGAACCCAAGCACCGTTTCGTGTCGGACATCTCCCTCCCTGACGGGGCGACTATCGCCGGCTTCCACCTAGGGGGAATTAACAATACGAATAAAATCCTCGCTGCTCGCCTCTTCCGGCAGTCTCTGACCACTGGGGTCCGGGAGTTGATAGCAGAAGTGGAGGCCACCGGCCCAGATCCAGCGGTGCAGATCTTCGACGATTCAGGCATCACCCCGGGCACCGAAACAGTGGATAACGACGCTTACGTTTACTCAATCCTATGGCAGTTCTATGGCAAGGGGGATAGGATGCAGGCCATGTTTTCAACGGTGGACTGCAACGTATAATAGCCTAAAACGAGTGCGGTGCAGATAGCCAACGGAGTGATATAATGGCTCCCCCGGGTAGTTGGTCCCCAGGGGAGCCTAGTTATTATCAAGGGCCTGGGGCTGGGGGTGGCCTCGTGGCCCCGGCGGTTTGTCTTTACTGCGAAGAGACATATTATTGAAATGTCCCGTGGATTGTTAGACGGCAAATGCGTAAATTACTGACTGCAGGCTTGCTGTCGTTGGCCCTTGTTTCCGGCTGCACTCCAGGCAAGGAAACTGTCCCCGCACGACCTAACATTCTCCTTATCATCACTGACGATCAGCGCTACGACACCTTGGGCGAGTTCATGCCCATTGTTCAGGCTCGCATCTTCGACCAGGGCATCTATTTCCCCAACGCCTATGTCACTACCCCAGAGTGCTGTCCCAGTCGCTCCAGTATCCTCACCGGAATGTACGCCCATAACCACGGAGTGCGGGCCAATGAAGATCCTCTCCGGGAGCCCACTTTGGTGGAGGTCTTACAGACTGCTGGCTACTTTACGGGAATGGTTGGCAAATATTTGAACTCCTGGGATGGCTCGCCGCGTGCGGAGTTCGACTTTTGGGTGGCTTTCTCTCAAAGCAGCTCGGCATATCAGAGATACCTCAATCCCCCGCTAAATGTGAATGGTTCTTGGAGGGAACAGCAGGGCTACAGCACCTATCTCCTCAAGGATTACGCTTTAGATTTCCTCCGTGCTGCCGGAGATAAGGACCAGCCCTTTTTCCTGATATTTGCCCCCAATGCCCCCCACGCGCCGGCCACTCCCCCACCCCCGGGCAGAAATCTGTACCAAGACCTGGCTCCTCACCGCCCACCTGGCTACAACGAGGAGGATGTCTCGGATAAGCCCTCTTGGTTACAGGCTCTACCTCTATTGGCTGGTGAGAGCCAGGAGCAACTCGATAGATTCCGCCGCCGCCAGTTGCAGACTCTTCAGTCGGTAGACCAGGCTATCGGGGAGATGCTAGACCTATTGCCGGGGCTAGGACTGTTGGAGGATACGGTTATCTTCTACCTCTCCGATAACGGCCGCTTCTGGGGGGAGCACCGCCTGGGAATCTCGTGGGGAGAGGAGAGTGGTTTAAGTAAGGGTCTAGTTTATGAGCCGGCTATCCGAGTGCCTTTTGCCCTCTACTATCCCCGAATTGTCCCTCAGGGCCGGGTGGAGGGTCGCTTGGTGGCTAACATAGATATCGCGCCTACGATCTACGAGTTAGCCGGGTTGCCCATTCCGCCGGAAGTTGATGGCCGTTCTTTGCTGTCACTTTTGGAGGGGACGGAGGGTTGGCGGAATGATTTGCTTATCGAAGGGTGGCCGGAAGGACATCCCTGGGCTGCGGTGCACACCACCCGCTATGTTTATGTGGAGACGGAGGGGGATATAGCGGAGTTGTATGATTTGGTGGAGGATCCTTACCAGTTACTGAATCGGGCCTACGATCCGGCCTATTCCGACATTGTGGCCGATATGCGGCAGAGGCTAGAGCCATTGCGGAGAGACTAGGAAAACTACTAGGCCCAAACCTGGCCAAAAAGTAGTCAACGGCGTGGCAATAAGTGATGATCATAAGGTCAAGTAGTAAATAAATTTCTCCACCAGCCTGACAAAAGTTTCCAAGGCCTCCGTAGGGCATCTTTTGGTTTTCTCCCCACTCTTGACGCGACTGGGCATCGGACATATCATTTTCCCGTCTGGCGTTGACCAGAAACTTTATGCCAAGCACAACCCAAGCAATATTTGAGGAGAGGGAGTGAACAAAAATTCGGGGAAAGTCCTGATCATCGGCCTGGATGGAGCCACCCTGGATCTCCTGCGACCGCTGATGGCCGAAGGGCGGATGCCTTTTCTAAAACAGGTCATGGAGCAGGGAGCCAGCGGAGAGCTGTATACCACCTATCCCCCGGTAACCGCCCCCGCCTGGGCCTCGTTCATGACCGGGAAAAACCCGGGGAAACATGGGATTTATGAGTTCCTGTACCGGCGGAAGGACACTTTCCAGCAGCACCCGGTCAATTCTCGGATTCTGGGAAGTAAGACCCTGTGGACCCTTCTCAGCGAGGCATGGCGCCGGGTGGGGCTGATCAATGTGCCGCTCACCTACCCCCACTTTCCGGTGAATGGCTTTATGATCGGTGATTTCCTCACTCCCGTTGGCCAGAGTGACTTTGCCTACCCGCGAGAATTGATCGCCGAGGTGGAGGAGAGATTGGGGAAATACCCCAATTATCACTCCCAGGTGTATACCAAAGGAGAAGTGGCCGAGGTCTTGAAAGAACTAGATTACATTCTGGATTACCGGGCCCAGACCGCGGCCTATCTTATGCAACATTACCCCTGGGACTTTTTCATGCTGCACCTCGATGGCCCCGACCGCATCCAACATGAGCTGTGGCATATCATCGACCAAACTCACCCCCAGCATAATCCCCAGGAAGCAGCACGCTTCCGCGAAGCAGCCCTGGGTTTCTACCAAAAGGTAGATGAAGTAGCCTCGGATCTGGTACGTCGGGCCGGGGAGGGGACGACGGTGATCCTAATGTCTGATCATGGCTTTGGGCCGATATACCGCTTTGTGAACATCAATGTTTGGCTGATGCAACAAGGATTCCTCAAACTGAAAAGAAGCCCTCTCACCCTGCTCAAGGCCGCGATCTTCAAACTGGGCCTCACCCCGGCCTTCGGTTATCGTCTGGCTATGCGCTTGGGATTTGCGCGGCTGCGGCTGGCGCAGGGAGTATCAAGCCGCACTACGATCCTCAGTTTTCTTGGCCGCCTCTTTCTTTCCCTGGCAGATGTAGATTGGTCGCGGAGCAAAGTATACTCCCAGGGCAACTATGGCCAACTGTATGTCAACCTCAAGGGTCGCGAGCCGCAGGGCATTGTGGAGCCGGGTGAGGAGTACGAGGAGTTGAGGGAAGAATTGATGGCCCGGCTCTATGACTTTCTCGATGCGGAGAGCGGGGAAAAGGTGGTGGAGAAGGTCTTCCGGCGCGAAGATTTGTATCAGGGTGCTCATGTGGACCGCGCCCCGGATATTTGTTTCCTGTTCCGCTCCGGCTACAAGGCCCTGGGGACACTGGAATTCACCTCCCAGAAACTAATCGAGCCCGCCTTTGGCAACTCCGGGGATCACCGCATGGAGGGGTTCATCGCCCTCAGCGGCAGCGCAGTGCGTAACGGAACCCAACTTACTGGGGCCCAGATAATAGATTTAGCTCCGACCGTGCTTTACCTCTTGGGGTGCCCCATTCCCCCCGATATGGATGGGAAGGTTCTGGTTTCTGCCTTGAAGCCAGAATATCTGGCCCAAAACCAGATCCAGCATGCCGAAGCCACCAGCGAGCGAGAGGCATTGGAAGGGGCCTACACTCCGGAACAGAGCGAGGAGATCAAAGCCCGGCTCAAGGGGCTAGGATATTGGGGATGATCTCTCCCTCTCCCAATAGGTGGAATCATCTTCTCCACTGGCTAGCAAGCAAAAAAGAGCCTCTTATTTTTCTGGCTCTTCTGCTTTTATCCTCAGCTATCTTCTGGCAATTCGGAATTGACCGGCAACCTATAGGTGCCGATCGGAGCATGCAGCTCTACGTAGGCCAACAGATAGCACAGGGCAATCCCCCTTACTTGACGGTAATCTTCCCCAAAACCCCCCTTACCGGAATCGTTTATGCCATAGCAATGTTAGTTGCCAGAAAGGTTGAGATCATGGATGTACTTGCCGCCCGGGCCACCCTCCTGATGTTCGGGGCTCTGGGTGTCGCTTTCACCTTTCTGGCTGCCAGATACATCTCTAAAGACCTCTGGGTTCGGTTAGCCGCGGCTCTAACTCTTATGGGCTTCAGCATATGGGGAGTGGACTCTGCTACTGGGGCGGGGCCAAAAATCATCCTGACTACCTTCGGCCTAATTTCTCTCTGGGCCCTGGCCGATAGCCGCTGGCTCCTTGCCGGACTGGCCGCCAGCCTGTCTTTTTTAGCCTGGCAACCTGCTGGCATATTCCTAATAGTGGCTTTGGTGACCACTGCCTGGAAAGCAGGAGGCCGATCCTTCCGCCGCGCCTTGGCTGGGGGCCTGATCCCCTTGACCTTGGTGGGGATTTATCTCGCCGCGGAGAATGCGCTCCTCCCCGCTCTGCGTCAGACAATATGGTCGCAATTTATCTATTTGGTCCAGGGGGGTGGCAAACTGCCCAGAGGAAGTTGGAGTCTGGAAATGGGTAGACTCCGCCTGCTCTGGATCTTCTCTACTGGTTTGGGTCCTGGCGAATTCTGGTTCGTAATTCTGGGGGTGGCCGGCTGGATAGGCTTTACCCTTAGAGCGATTCTCCAGCGGCAGAGCGCGGTCGCCGCCCAGGATGCCTACCCTTGGCCTCTCCTCCTCGCCGGATATGGCTGGCTTCTTTTTTCTCTGCGGGAACTAGATGGATATCCCGATTTGGTTCCTCTATTACCCTATTTGGCTTTTGGTTTGGGCTGGGTTCTAGAGCGGGCCCTTTCCCTCCTGCGGCGGCTCGTGGCCTCTAACCCTATTTCCAACCTAGCCACCCTAGCGGTTTTATTGGGCATCCTGGGCAATGGCCTCCAAGACCTCGGTTCCATAAACGAAGGTCCTGGTAGTTTTACACTCCAAGACCAGCTGGCGCAGGCCAGACAACTGGACCAATTCCTGGGAGCCGAGGGGCAAATACAGGCCATAGGAGATCCAAGCCTTCTCGTTCTCTCCCGAAGAACGAACTTGACGCCCTTGATCCATCTGGGCCCCAAACACTACAACCTCCTGCTGCAGGAACCGGGCGGGGTTGATAATATTTTGAAAGTCATAGAAGAAAGCAGCCCAGAGGTGATCCTCATTCACCCCAGCAATTGGCAATATCCCTGGGTCCAGCCTTTTCTCCAGCGGGCCAAGGAACAGGGTGTCCTCCGCCCGGCCTACGATCCCCCACCGGTTATTGCCCGGGAAGAGTTAGAGTTAGGGGAGGTACCTTACCCCCAGGAGGTAAACTTTGCCGATCAGATCCAACTCCTGGGATATGATTTTCCGGCCGCGGCGGCCCGACCGGGAGGATCGATGGAGATTACCCTGTATTTTACAGCGACCTCCCAGATCCAGGAGAACTATACCATAGCCATCCAACTCTTGGGGCCGGAGTATGAGGCCCATAGTAAGTTGAATATTTTCCCGTTAGGAAACCCCTACCCCACCTCTCTTTGGGCACCAGGGGAGGTGGTGCTGGAAACCTATGAGCTGCCGATCCCTACCGACTTTCCGGCTCCGGCTTACGGCCAGATAAAATTGGCTTTCTTTCTCTACCCTCCTTGGCAGGGAGGCCCTCTCCTGGTACTCGGCTCCCAGGGGGAGGTGCTAGGGGAGAGTGCTATTTTTGGCCGATTCCGAGTAAATAACCCCAATCCGGTGACGGTTGAAAACCCTGTCTCCTTTACCCTAGGAGATTATTTCCGTCTGGTGGGGGTCAGCATCTCCCCACTAGCACCGGGTCAGGACTTAAAAGTCTCCCTCTTCTGGCAAAGCCTGAAGCCCGCAGATAGGGATTACCAGATCTTCCTCCATCTCCTCGATCCCCAGGGCAATATTCTCGCCCAGGGTGATTCTTCTCCCCACAACGGCTTTTACCCCACCACCCTTTGGCTCCTCGGAGAAATTATTGAGGATACTCACCTCATTCCCCTTCCCTCTCCTCTCACCCCAGGTAAATACCGTCTCCGCTTGGGAATGTACCTTCTAGAAACCGGGGAGCGGCTGCCCGCCTGGGGGGAGGACGGCCAGCCTCTGGCCAACAATGAAATAGTGATCGAGGGGTTGTACATTGAGTGAAAACCTGCCCTTAACCAAAAAGACAATACCCCTCCCCTACATCACTCTCCACAGAAAAGAGGCCCTTTTCCTCTTTCTCCTTTTCCTCGGTTCATTATTCACCTTCTGGCAATTCGGCATAGATTGGCAGCATATCACCCCGGATAAGAGCATGCAGACCTACATCGCCCAGGAGATCACCCGTGGCCATACCCCTTATTTATCGGTAATTTTCCCCAAAACTCCCCTCACTCCCCTCCTTTCCGCTTTGGCCATCTTCCTCGGCGATGGCCTGAACCTGCCCGACATCATATCTGTGCGCATCCTGTTCCTCGTCCTCGGCTCACTGGGTGTGGTTTTCACCTTTCTGGTGGCAAAGATTATCTCTCCCGATTTTTGGCCGCGCCTGGCATCCGCTTTCACCCTTCTGGGCTTTGGTCTTTGGGGGATCCACGCCGCGACCGGCGCCGAGCCAAAAATCCTAGTCACGCTTCTGGGACTCATCACCATCTGGGCCTTGGCCGGGAAGCGGTGGTTTTGGGCGGGACTGACCGCCAGCCTCGCTTTCCTCACTTGGCAGCCGGCAGCCATATATCAAATATTGGCCTTGGCCATGCCTTTTGGCAGCATTCGGGGAGAGAGGCGACAAGCCTTGCTCTCCGCCATCATCGGACTAATTTTGCCCCTGGCCCTTATCAGCCTTTATCTTTTGGCAAGCGGAGCACTCCTTCCCGCCTTCCGTCAAACGATTCTGAGCCAGTTCGCCTACTTGGCCGAAGGTGGAGGGGGATGGACTGCAGGAAGTGGGGTGGGGCGATTTCTGGAAATATCCGGTGATTTTCTTGCCCTGCGGCCGCGAGGCTGGGGGGGGGAATCCTGGTTAGCAATTTTGGGGCTTATCGGCTGGTTAGGTTTGACATTTCAGGCCCTTTCCTCTCTGCGCCGACCCGTGTCCAGTTCCAATCCTTGGCTGCTCATCGTCTCTGGCCTATTCTGGCTCATCTTCTCACTGCGAGATATTGATGGGCTGGTGGATTTGGTTCCCCTGCTCCCCTACTTGGCCGTAGGGGTCGGTTGGCTTGTGCGGCAAACAATTTCTTTTATACGCAAATTGTCCTTAAGCCAGACAAATTCCGATATTGCCAACAGATACCTTCCTATCCTGGCTAACATCGTGATTCTCGCTTACGGCTTGCAAGATATCCCTCTGGATAAAAGCCTGTACCCGGTTACTTTGCAGGATCAAACGGTAAAAGCATCTCTCCTCGATTCTTATCTCGGAAGCAACGGGCAGGTGCAGGCCATAGGCGATCTCAGTTTACTGGTGCTTAGTGAGCGACAGAACCTCACCCCTCTCATCCACCTCGGCCCCAAACATTACAATCTGCTCTTGAATGAGCCTGGCGGGTTGGAGGCCATCTTAGATCGAATTGCTTCTGAGAAACCGGAAGTGATGATCCTACAGCGGGTTTGGGATTATGCCTGGGCGGAGCCTTTCTTCAAGTTGGCAGTGGGCGAGATCCCCTATCCTTACCGCGCCAATTTTGGAGAGGAGATACAACTACTGGGATATGGAGTCAATCCATCTAATCTTCATCCCGGCTCGGAAATGCCATTAACTCTCTACCTCTCTGCCACCGCTCTAGCACGGGAGGATTATCGACTAAAGATAAAACTGCTCGCCCCGACCGGGGAAGTCCATGGACAACACATTTTTGATCATTTTCCGGGTGAGGGACAATCGCCTTTATGGGAAATAGGAGCAGTGGTAAAACAAATCGGAACTGTACCAATTCCATCCTGGTTCCCCGCGCCTGCCGCAGCTCAATTGCAACTGGCCTTTTACCCTGAGGGGGTGGATGAGCCACTGCCCATTCTAAGCATCGAGGGCGATGAATTGGGCTCAAGCATCACTTTTCCGCCGTTTAGAGTTATCCCTATTTCCACTCCCCCCCTGGCAGTTCCCAACAAACTTGATTTCCAAGTCGGTGATTATTTCCGGTTGGCGGGATATGATTGCACCACTCCTGCATCCGGAGAATCCGTGGAATTGGCCCTTTACTGGCAGAGCATTGCTGCGACGACCGGTGATTATCAAGTTTTCGTACATCTAATTGATTCTCAGGGAAACATAATCGCCCAGGGGGACTCGGCACCGCGCCAGGGGTATTATCCCACTAGCCTGTGGTTGCCGGAAGAAATCGTCCCGGATACCCACCCCCTCCCCGTGCCCCGAAGCTTCTCACCAGACGAGTATCAATTCCGGGTGGGTATGTACCGCCTGGATACTCTGGAACGACTCCCCGTCTTCGATGAAAATGGGGGGAGACAGGCAAATGATGAGATAATGCTCCAGGGTGTCTGCAGCGGCTAGAAGAAGATGCGAGAGAAGCTGGCCAGCACCAAGCAATGGGTCGGGGAAAGAAAAGAGTACCTCCTTTTCGGGGCCCTCTTCCTCATTTCTGGTCTTATTTTCTGGCAACTGGGCATCGATCGTCTGCCCCTCACCCCCGATCGCAGTATGCAAGTCTATATCGCCCAAGAAATACTACGCGGCCAGCCCCCCTACCGCTCCGTATTTTTCCCAAAAACCCCCCTGACCGCCATTCTGGGCTCAGCTTCCATCCTCATTGGGAATACATTTGGACTGATAGACCTTATCTCGGTTCGCATCCTGTTCCTCATCCTTGGCTGCTTAGGGGTCGCCTTCCTCTTCTTGGTAACTAAAGCCATCACCCCTAATATTTGGGCGCGTTTGGCGTCAGCCCTCACCCTCATGGGTTTTGGTCTATGGGCTACATCTTCCGCTGCCGGACCCGAGCCCAAAATTTTGACCATGTTCTCTGGTCTCATCTCTCTCTGGTTTTTGGCGGAGAAGAGATGGCTCATTGCTGGATTTTTTTCTGGCCTCTCCTTCCTCACTTGGCAACCCGGAGCAATTTTTCTTACCCTGTCCTGGGTTGTGCCTTTGAGCACCAGAACCCCGGAAAGGGTAAAATCATTTCTGCAGTCGGTTTTGGGATCAATGCTTCCCATCGCCTTGCTGGGGGTTTACCTCCTATCAAGCGATGCTCTCTTACCCGCTCTGCGGCAGACGATTGTCTCTCAGTTATTTTTCCTGGCGCAGCGCCAAAATCTTTTGTCCGGAGGCTGGAGTCTAGAGCGGACCATTCTGCGTCTCCTCCAGGGAGGCACAAGGATTCTTGAAGAAGAGCTGGGGTTGGTAGTCCTGGGCGTTATGGGCTGGCTGGGCATTACCCTGGAAACGGTCTTCTCTCGGCAACGAAATGGGAAGGATAATGTTAACCCTTGGCCTCTGCTCCTCTCCGGATATGGTTGGCTTCTTTTCTCCTTTTTAGACCTCCAGGCCGCCCCGGACCTCATCCCGGTTCTGCCCTATCTGAGCATGGGATCGGGATGGATCGTGCTCATGGTGATACGGGTCTTGAGCCAATTGCCGGCTAGAGGGCTGTCCAAGGCGAGGGGTGGGGTGTTATCCACGGCCACAATAGGGGCGATTATGATTTTGCTGACCGCCAATGCTTTCAAAGGTTCTATCCTCCCTGCTGAGGAGAAGCTCCTCCTCAGCCTACAGGAACAAATGGTGGAGGCGGAGCAACTCCAGGCTATGCTAGGAACGGAAGGTAAGGTTCAGGCGTTGGGGGATCTCAGCTTGCTGGTGCTAAGCGAAAGGCAGAACCAGACTCCCCTAATCCATCTCGGACCAAAGCATTACAACTTGGCGCGAAGTGAGCCGGGAGGTTTAGAGAAAATCCTCCAAGAGATCGAGGAAAGCCCACCAAGATTGATGATCGTAGATCGTCGCAACTGGAACCGCTCATGGGTACAACCCTTTCTCCAATTTGCCCGAGAGGCCGGTATCTCCCTGCGACGCTCTAGCTTCCTCGTCTCCGCGCTGGGAAAGCCACTCTCCTTCAACCTCGGAGATACCATTAGGATAATTGGCTACCGCATGCCTACCCCATACCTCCCCGGGCAAGATTTAAAGTTGGTTCTTTTTTGGCAAAGCCTGGAACCCACCGCTGATGACTATCATATCTTCATACACTTAATAGACAGTCGGGGTCAGTTGTGGGCTCAGGATGATGGCCAACCCACCCAGATTTTGGCTCAGGGGGATGATCAGACCACCGAATCTCCCTACCCCACTAGCCAATGGATACCTTGGGAAATCGTCAGGGATGTGCACATCATCAGTCTGCCTCCTGATCTCCCCCCCGGAGAATATTACTTCCGAGTGGGGATGTACCAATTTCCAACTGGGGAGCGGTTGCCGGTTGTCGGGGAGGATGGAAAGCCTATCCCAAATAGGGAGATAGTTATGGAAGGCATTGTGGTCGAATAGCGAAGGTGACAACCAAGTGATTAATCCCGGCACATTCTAATCGTAAAAATGGGAAACAGTTGGGCAAAAGCCATCGAAAAAATTGAGGGGGTATTATTTTTTGCTTTTTTCCTCTTATCTTTTCTCGTATTCTGGCAATTTGGCCCAGAATGGCAGCCGGTGGGGCTGGACCCGGGCATGCAGGTTTACATCGGACAGGAAATGCTCCGCGGTCATCCCCCTTACCTGGCGGTGATTTTCCCCAAAACTCCCCTCACCGCCATGATAAGCGGCTTAGCCATTTTGCTGGGGGATCCCTTCGCTATTCCAGATATCATTTCGGTGCGATGGGCTTTCCTGGTCATAGGCGCTCTGGGTGTCGGACTCACTTTTCTCCTGTGCAGAGATATATCTCCGCAAATCGCCCCCCGGCTTGCCGCGGCTTTCACTCTCCTCAGTATATCCTTATGGGGCTTCTTATCTGCGGCAAGTCCCGAACCCA
>JACPPX010000122.1 GCA_016190785.1 Chloroflexota bacterium | reverse complement strand
GGATGGTGCGGCTCTGATAGGAAAGGGCGCGGGTGATGGCCTGGCGAATCCACCAGGTGGCGTAGGTGCTGAAACGGTTCCCCTGCCGATAGTCGAATTTCTCCACAGCCCGCATCAGACCTACGTTCCCTTCCTGGATCAGGTCGAGAAAAGAGAGACCCTGGCCACGGTAATGCTTAGCGATGGAGATTACAAGCCGCAGGTTGGAGCGGATCAAGCGATCACGGGAGATTGCTCCTTTGCGGACCATGGCTTGAAGTTCGACTCTCTCTTTGGGGGAAAGCCGCTCTTTGCGCAGCCGCTCCTGGGCCCTTTTTCCCCGCTTCATCTCCTTGACCAGGGCCAGTTCGGCCGGGGCGGAGAGGATATCGTGGCGGGCCGCCTCACGGAAGTAGATGGAGAGGTTATTCTCCATCTCCAGGGTTACTTCCTCGGCCAGTTCTTCTAGATCGCCGTTGGTGGGAATCTCGCCTTCGACTGCTTCTTCCCCAGGGGGAGGGGCAGGAAGTTCCTCTTCCGCTCCCACCACCGGGATACCGGCCTCCTCGAGGAGGGAATAGAGCTCCCCTATCTCCTCCAGATGATCTTCGGCCTGAGGAAATTCCTGGAGGATGTCCTCCCAAGTAAGATACCCTTGCTCCTCGCCTTTCTCTAGGAGCCGGGCGGCTTGTACTGGACTCATCATCTGTTTCGTGCCCTCACCCATTTATACGATTCCCATTCCTCAAAAATAACGCCGATAGGAAGTATCGGCGCCAATGTCCCCAGATTCGGCCTCCTTGCCATACGGGATTGGTCGGATCGTGGTTCCTCCTTACTTCTGCTGCGCCTGAAACGCTTCCAAAGCCCTATTATAAGAGATTTTTATCACAAAGTCAACCCCCTCAACATGCCTCCAATTTTAATCCTTCAATGTAAGGTAGATTACAATATCCTAGAGAAGCTACTTTTGTTCGAATTTGCTCCTGGGCAGCATTCTAATATAATTCTCGGTCTGCTTCAAACTCTATCTTTATTATACGTATTTCCTATGCCTTTTGTTCGCATCAGAAGGGTAGTGGCCCGGGGTCTAATGCCCCATGCCCGCTGGTTCTACGCCTTTTTCCCCAACAATCTGGCCAATGGCTGCACTCAATCTTTGACCGCTCTGTTCATTACCCAGGTGCTGGGAGGGAATGTGGCTACGGTCGGGCAGGTTGCGGCCCTCACTTCCTTGGCTGCGGCCCCTAGTTCTATTTTCTGGGGCCGGCTCTCGGATCGGACCCGGCGGCACAAGGATTTCATCATCCTCGGCTTTTTGGGGTTCGGGGTGCCTACCCTGCTCATGGGATTGAGCGAAGGGCTCGTACAGTTCTATATCCTCTCCGTGATCCTAGGATTCCTGGCCATGGCTTCCTCTCCAGCGGCGACCACTCTACTTATGGAACGCTTCCCACGAGGTGAGTGGGCAGAGCAGTTCGGCCGCTTCAACCAAGTAGGGGGTTGGGGGTTGCTCTTTGGCCGGCTCCTGGGCTTCCTGTGGCTACTCTTCTTAACCGCCCCTCTTGGTTCACCGCTAAGCATGCGCACTCTGTTCATGGTCTGTGGGCTTCTCTCCGTGGTATCGGCCATCTTGGCCAGACAATTGATCCAGGAGCCTAAACGGCACCGCGAGGGGGAGGAAGTGCCCCGTTCTTTATGGCAGCGGCTCATTCCCCCGGTGGAGCGCATCCGCTATCTGCCAGTGATGGTCTATAATCTCTTTCTCCCTCGCTCCTTGTACAGTTTTCGCATCGCCACCCGGGGCCCGCTGGGCCTGTATTTTTTGGCCACTGCTTTTCTCTTCTTTGGGTTTTTGGTAGCCTACACCCCATTCCCCATCTTCCTGGTGGAGAGCCTGGGGGCCTCTAATGAGCAAGTCTTTGGATTGGGGGTGCTCAATGCTCTGGCCTCCACTCTCTCATATGGATATATGGGCCGTCAAACCCGAAGGTTGGGTAATCGCTTGGTGCAGGGCTTGGCGGCTTTGAGCCGGGTTTTCATCTTTGCCTTATTTGGAGTGGTGGGGATATTCCTCGCTGGCGGGGTTGGGCTCGTGGCTATCGCGGTGCTGCACACTCTAGCCGGGGTGGCCTGGGCGGCGATCGCCACCGCCGGGGTGGCGGCAGTGGCGGAGCTAAGCCCCAAGAACTGGTCGGGGAGGGCGATGGGGATTTATAATGCAGTGATCATCGTTGCCGCCATCGTTGGCTCGCTACTCGGGGGGGAGATGGCTCTGCGGCTGGGTTATCCCCTCACTTTCTTCGTATCCAGCGCGGCGGTAGCCCTGGGGGCCGTCTTGCTCATTCCTCTGCCTGGCGGGGAGATAGCGACCACGCCCCAGCCCTAAATTGAATTAGGGGAGGAAAAAAATGGTCAGAGTGTATTATCGCCCGAGTAAAACTGGGGCTGGGAAGAAAGTCAAAGACTCCCAGATCAGGGCTTGCCTACGAGATAAGCAAGGGCTTTTGTGGCTAGACTTGGAGGATCCGAGCCCACACGAAGTGGCCATTCTTTCGGAGGTCTTTCGTTTCCATCCTTTGGCCATCGAGGACTGCCTGAGCCCGGAACTACAACATCCCAAAATCGATGACTATGAAGACTACTTATTCTTGATTTTCCATGCTGTGCTCCCCGATTTTCCTTTGGATATCACTGATACGGTGGAACTCAATATCTTCGTTGGGAGGAATTTCCTGGTCACTTACCATCGCACCGCGGTGCAAAGCCTGAGCCGGGTCTGGGAAAGGAAGGAAAGAGATGAGCGGGTTATGTCCCGGGGGTCTCATTTTCTTCTGTACACCTTACTGGATACTCTAGTGGATGATTACTTGCCGATTCTGGATCAGATGGACGACATCATTGATGGGATAGAGCACGAGGTGTTCCGCAATCCTACCCAGGAGACTTTGAGCCGCATCTTCTCCGCAAAGCGAGATACCCTCTACTTGCGGCGGGTCCTAGCCCCGCAGCGGGAAGTGCTCTTGCGGCTGAGTCGGGGAGAGTTCGCTTTAATCAAGGAGCCGGCCTATATCTATTTTCGCGATGTGTATGATCACATGGTGCGGGTTATAGACGCTAACGATGCCCTACGGGATCTGGTCAACGGTGCCCTGGACACATATCTCTCCGTGTTTTCCAATCGTCTCAATGAGGTGATGAAAACCCTGACCATAGTGGCCACAGTGATCCTGCCTTTGAGCCTCATCGCCGGAATCTATGGGATGAACTTTCAGTTCATGCCCGAGCTCACCTGGCGTTACGGTTATTTTGTGGTGTTGGGGATAATGCTCATCGTGGCCGGGGGGATGTTTATCTATTTCCGGCGAAGGGGGTGGCTGTAAACTTAGTGATGAATAAGAAAGAGGCCCCAATTTTGAGTGCCTCATTTTATTCCTCTGCCCGACTTTACTGGCGAGCCATTCTGCCGCTCGCAGCCCGCTAAGGGTTATCTATGACCGTGGCCACAACAAAAACTTTCATGCCGCTACGGTCGGAGAAATTTTTCACCACTTCCATCCTTTTCCCCACCTCCCGCAGTTGGGTGCGAAAGGTCTCTTTTCTCTGGAAAATAGTCCACTCTGGGGTGTGGAACAGATAGAGGGTTTGGGAATTATTGAGATAAGGCCGCAGCCGGTCGACAAAGCCAGGGTCGGGTTGGGTGAATGATTCGTAGCCAAATATCTCATCGGGATCAACCTGGCCCAGAGTAAGGAAGTAAACCGAATTGCGGAACCCCCAATCCATAGCCACCACCGGTCGTTGTCCCTGCTCGGCCAGGTAGTCTGCCAGGTCATAGATCGCGGCGGAGTGGTCGGGGTAGCCACCGGTGAGGGCCAGGGCCCGGTGGTAATGCAAGTCGGATTTCAGGTCCCAACCCAGGAGGGCCAAGGCCAGGATTATTGCTGGAATTCGCAATATTTGATTGGTCTGCGACCAGGCGCTCAATCCAGCGGCGATAAACATCTGAGGCAGGGGGAAGAAAAGCACATAATGGGTCGGCTTGAAGTCGGATACGGTGAAAACGCTGAGGGGGAGCATAGTGGCCATAAGCAAGGCTAGAAAAATTATTCCTCCCCATCCCGAGGGACGCCGCAAAGCGAGGAGAGGGATGGTTAGGGCTAATAACCAAAAGACCAGGGGAGAGAGGAGATTCTGGGAAGTGGTCCCCAGATACCATAAGTGCCCGCCATCGAGCAAGGAATTGAGATTGCTGATCCTCGCTCCCAGATTGGAAAAGAAAGCGATGTTGCTGAGCCCGTAATAAGAGGTGTTGAGGTAGCGGAGTATCTCTTCTACAGTGCCCTGGGTCTGGAGATTGTAGAGCAGGAGTGGGCTGGCTCCGATAATAAGAAACAATAAACCCGCCAGCAGTCGTTTGCCTCCCAGGCCAATAGTTGCTTGCTCTTTTCTGGATAAATATATGATGGTCGTCATTCCTGCGATGAAGAAACCACCCCAAAACCAGAGGAAGGATAGCTTAGCCCAGACCCCAACTCCCAGGATAAAAAAGCCCAGGTAGAGGAAACCAGGTTTTCGAGTCTTGTACCAAAGAACAAAAGCGAAGAGACTAGTTGCGGTGAGTAGGCTCAAGACCGAGGTGACAAAAGTCCCTTGCCGCGACCAAAAGATAAACGAAGGGTTGATGGCCAATAGCAAAGCGGTGAGGCTGGCCACGCGGAAGTCAAATAGGATTTTGGCCATCCGGTAGGCTGCCACTAGAGTCAGTATCCCAATGACCACACCTATGAGTCGCAAAGAAAACACGCTTATCCCCAGGATCTTGAAGAAGGGCAATGCGAGGTAGGTGTTTATGGCTCCAATATAGTTTTGGATCATTAAGGGGAGTTGGCGACCGAAAAAGAGCACTGCTCCACCAGCCAGCGGGGCAGTGGGGTGGCCGAGGATCAGTTGCACGGCGGGGATTACTTCCTGAGCCTCATCATAGTGCAGGCCAGGGAGCGGCAATTGATGGAGGGAAAATGCGGTGAAGATGGCAAGGGCAGCAAATAGGGGAAGGAAGGAGATAACGGTCGCGGGGCGGGAAAGAGGGATGCTCACTCTACGAGCAGACCTACTTCGCTAACCAGGGCATCATAGTTCCAGCCGGAGGCGTAGATCTGGATGGAGTGAATGAAAGCCGGTGGGGGATCCATCAGCCGAAGGAGGTTGGGTTCCTCATAAGGGAACCACACTCCCTGAGGGATAAGTTGGCCGTTGAGGGTGGGGTTTCCGCGGTCGTTCTGGGTGTAGAAACCATGATACCAGTGGGCCGGGCTGCCATATTGATCTTCATAATCGATACGAACGAGGATCGGGTATTCCGAGCTCTGTGAGCCACCACCTGCCAGGTCGTGGAAATCTATCCGCACATCCATCCGCAGCTGGAGGGCGACGAAATCGGAGATATCGAGGTTGATTATCTGAACTATACCGGCCTCGGTGTGTTCCTGGGGGCCTTCTCGCAGGAGTCGCACCGCCTTTCTCCCGGAATCGCTTATGAGCATTACTTGTCCTTGGGGCAACCCCTCGACGGCGGGAGGACGGATATCCCAATTGGTAAGCCCATCAGCGAAATCGCCATTCACCATCAAATCCCGGGCAGCGGGCAGGGGGCCAGATGGTCCGGTAGTACGGGACAGGATGTAGCGCTGTCCAGCCTGTAGGACCATCGTTTCCTGAGAGCTCTTAACCTCCGCCTGACCGCTGCGCACCGTAACCTCGGTTTCTTCATCGGTGACCTCTAAGCCAAAGCTTCCAGAATTGAAAGTAACGGTCAGGTGAGGTGTCAAAACTTGCCATTCCATCTCCCGATCAGTTGGGGCAGAGGTTACCACCCGGATGCGACCTCCGAGTTGGGTGAGGATGATAGCGTTAGGCCGGGGGCTTAAATCGAAAGAAGGGATGCGCATTTGGGTGATTTGCACTTGGGCATTAGGGTAGACAGTTACTTCGCTGCCGTCAAAAAATATGATTACCCCTCGCGAGTTCTGGTCGGTACGGATCACATCTCCCTCGCGGACCACGAATTCCTGTGATTCCACTCCTCGGGCATTGACCAGCACCGTTCCGCTAATCGGCTTGAGGGTGGCTTCTTGCGGGGTGGTAGAGGTGATGAACCAATTACGTAGCCAGAGGGGGATGGCGATGGCCAGAAGCAAAAAGATGGCAAGGCTGGTAAGGAGAACGGTCCAGGCCAGGCGCTGCCTGCGGTGGTCTATTGTCTCAACCCCAGGGGCGACTATTTCCTTAGCCATATCGAATTTCAAAAGCGGTGAACTCGCCGCGGGTCTCGCCCCACTCCACATTCACCTTTTCAACTGCTGAGGAAGGTGGCCCGCTGCGCAGCGCGGATAAAAGTTTCTCCAGGTGCTCCCTTTCTCCCTCGGCAACAACCTCGACCGTGCCATCGGAGAGATTGTGTGCAAAACCTACTAATCCCAATTGGCGAGCGCGGGTGCGAGTGAAGTCCCGGAAATAGACGCCTTGCACTCGGCCGTGGATCTGGGCACTAAGCCTTTTCTGAGCCATAGGGCTTCACCGATCATTCGGACCCAATTAAACTACTGTGACCGTAACCTGGCAGGGCTTAAGCCAGTTGCCATCGGTTTTGACTACCCGCAGGATAAAGGTGAAGATTCCAGTGCGTCCCTGGGGGTCCCAGGTGTGGAGCAGGCCATTGAACACCGGTTGCTTGCCAGAGTAATCCCAGGCCCACTGGGATTCGCTGGGGTTTTCTCCGGCGGCGTAGAATATTTGATATTCCCGGAAGCCGCTTTCTAAGTAAGCCGTGCCCCGGATTTCTACCAGCCCACTTATGTTTTGTCCCTCCCCAGGAGAGGTGATTATGGCATGGGGATCCGGGCAAGCAGGAGCGACGAAGGCCGGGGTTGGAGTAGGCGAAGGCTCTTCGCTAGGAGTTTCGGTAGGACGCGGGGGTAAGGTAGGAGTCGGGGTCGGCGGTCCGGAAGTGGGCGTGGGTGGCAGCGGGGTCGAAGTGGGGATAATTATCGGCGGCTGGGACATAGTCTCCTCGGGAGGCGGACTGGAGGCAGGGGCTGCTCCGGAGAAATTGATTGCCGCGGTAATCCCGGCAAGGGCCAGGATGCCTACCAAGAATCTGATCCCTTGAGTCAGGCGGTTGGTGGCCGCTTCTCGTTCTATGGAAAAGAGGGCAGCCTGTTGCTCATCCCGGGCAGTTTGGATATTCCGCAAGACCCAAAATGCCCCCAGCCCGGAAAAGATATAGATCCAGGGAGCGTAATCGGAGATAAAGCGCAGAATAAAATCCACTTTCGACAGGTTGGCGAATCAATAATCCGATTGCTTACGCCGATTATATCACGCCCCTTATCCTTGGGCAAGGGATTTCACCTCAAAAGTTATGGAGGGATGATGATTCGAGTAGTGTTTCGCAAAAGGGTAGGGAGTTAGGAGGGCCAGGAGACGGGGATGGGCTTACGCACTCCCCGGGCTTTGTCCCAGAAGAAAATCTGGCCGTGGTCGCGGCCATACTCATAGAGGGACTTGGTGATCTCCACATCGCGGCGGCAGTACTCGATGACTAGATCCAGCCTTCCGGCCTTGAACCAGCGCACGGCCAGAAGCCCGGAGGCCGATTTCTCTAACCCCAGGGTGGCAGAGGCCAACGCGTCGAGCCCCAGGCGAAAGCCAAGCTGCTGCT
>JACPPX010000121.1 GCA_016190785.1 Chloroflexota bacterium | reverse complement strand
GCTTTTGGGGAGGGGAGAGGAGCCTGGGGTTGGACTCTCTTCTTGGCCCTCCTTATTTTGCTATGGGCCATTGGCGGATGAGACTAGACATGTGAGGAGAAATGCCAATTCTTGACTGGATAGCAGCTAGGCAAGAGATCTTTTCAATCGTTGGCCTCCTCCTAACCGCAGGGATTATCCTTTTGTGGAGAGGATGGAGGATCACCCTCTTCAGCCTGCTGGGGCAGTATTTGCTCCTAGGTTCTGCTCTGGCTTTGGTCGTACCTCAGGGGGTGGCCTTGGTCAAGCCCCTGGTGGGGCTTTTGGTTTTTCTAATCCTGTACCCTGCCGGATTCCGGCTTCCCCAGGAGCGTCTTCCCACCGTTACCCCCTGGCCATTTCGTGCCGCCATGCTTTTGCTGGCCGGGATAGGGGGATATGGCTTGGCCTTCCGATTCTCCTGGCCGGATCTTCCCCAGACTCTGGCCTATGGATCGTGGTGGTTGATACTGATGGGCTTGTTCACCGCCTTTTTGGCTGGAGACCCATTCCGGGCGGGGCTCGGGCTTCTGGTATTGCAGAGTGGCTTTGAGGTGACCTTTACGGTATTGGAACCTGGTCTTTTGGTCGCCGGATTTTTAGGAGTCTACCAAATCCTCCTCGCCCTGGCCACCAGCTACCTGACCACCGCCCGGTCCGCGGCCCTCCCCACAGAGCCCAGCCCTACGCTGCGAGGGGAGTCGGATTGAACCCTCTCCTGCTTCCCCTGGGGATCTTGGTCGTTTCCCCCATCGTCTATATATTGCGCCGCAATTCCCTTATGGCCAGTTGGCTATCCATCATCACCTGTTTGTTTGCCTTCTTTCTCCTCTGGACCTTTCCCTTTACTTCCCCGAGCCAGGCTCTGGGTCGGCCGATCCACCTCGATGATTTTCGGGAAATAGCAATGAGTTTTATGCTCTTGGGAAGTATTCTCTTTTTTCTCTATGCTTGGCGGATTTCCCAGGGATGGTCCTTCTTCCCCTTTATCCTCTTCGGCGATGGCCTCCTGGCCCTGGCGGTGATGATCGATAGCCCACTTCTTTCCACTATTTTTTTGGTAATGGTGGGGGTAATCACCCTCCTGCTTATCCCGGGAGGCATAGAGGGGCGGACGAGAGGGGCCTTGGCTTTTATGATTAGCCTGGGCATTGCGGGCCCCCTCCTCTTTGCTTCTTCTTGGCTGTTGGACCAGGCTGCCCACCAACCGGATAACCTTTATCTGGCTCGAACCACAGCCTTGACCCTGGCTCTGGGTTTTGGCGTGCTCTTTGCTGCCCTCCCCTTGGGCTTTTATCTAGTCAGTGTGGTGCATGATGCCCCACCCTTGGTCAGTGGATTCCTGGCCACCATCTACTCCACCATGGCCTTTTTCGTCCTCCTTCACCTTCTCGACCTTTACCCCTGGTTGGGGGAAGAGGGGCAAATTTTTGATCTTTTCTTGTGGGGGGGGATCTTGACTGCTTTCGCGGGAGGAATATTTTCCCTGGCTCAGAAGTCTGCAGCCGGACTAATGGCCTATGCCCTGCTCGCCGACGGGGGAGTGATTCTGGCTGGGTTAGGGACTGGTTCGGGGGAGGGTATCGCGGCGAGCATCGCCCATGTCTTCACTCGATTTTTGGCAGTGGCCCTTATGGCTATGAGTTGGGGGAGTATCCGCTTCCATTGGGGTTTAACGGCCCCCCAGTTCCCGGCGGGGGCGATCAAAAGTTTGCCTTGGGCTGGAGCCGGATATTTCTTAGGAGGTCTGGCCTTAGCCGGCCTACCGGGGACCGGGAATTTTGCCACTCGCTGGTTAGTGGCTTCGGCAGTGGAAACTCATCAGGCTTTAGGGGGTCTGGCCCTCTGGGGTGGAGGGGCTCTTGTCTTCTGGAGATTCTTGTCTCTCTTGGCTTCTACCCTGGGCGGGAGTTCGCCGGTAGGAATGTGGAAAGAGCGGGTTGTGCCCCTGCTGGTGATCAGCCTTTTCTTGGCCAACCTACTAATGGGAGTTGCCCCCCAATTCTTCCTGGAGCTGGCCCAGCGGATTCTTTCTAGTTGACAATCAACCAGCGGAAGTTTATAATCAGCCTGATTGGTGAGGACCCTAGGGTACACGGAGGGCCATAGTGGCAGCGAGGGAGTGAATTTGGTTTTGTGGTGTGCCCGGGGATCTCGGAGACGCGAGGAAAGCGACCGAGATTTTTAGTGTCTGGAAGGGGTGGTGACGATGATCGGACCGGAAAAGCTCCCGGATGAAGAGTATTGGCGAGGGCTTCTCGAGGAGGAGACGAGCAGGGAAGAAAAGGCCGGACCACGCTCCGAGGGGGGCAGGAACAAAATCGATCCGGCGACAGAAGAAGCCTGGAGATTAGCGGAGGAGAGCCACCAACAGCAAGAGATTAAGGAAGTGGTGGTGGAAGGATACAACCGCGGGGGGTTGGTGACCAGCCTGTGGGGGCTGGAGGGTTTTATCCCCGCTTCCTATCTTTCCGACCTGCGAGGTGGGGAGGATGAGGCGGATCTAAAAGAGCAACTCTCCCGCTATGTGGGCCGCGTCCTTCAGGTAAAAGTTCTGGAGGTGGATCGCCCGGGAGCAAGGCTCATCCTTTCCCCGCGAGACTCGGCGCGGGAACCCTCCAAGTTCGACCTTAGTGGCCTGGCTGCCGGGAAGGTGGTGCGGGGTCGAATAACCAGGATCGCTGATTTTGGGGCCTTTGTGGATATCGGAGGAGTAGAAGGCCTTCTCCATGTCTCGGAAATAGCTTGGGGTCGGGTCCCGCATCCCGCCCAGGTGCTTAAGGTGGGGGAGGAAGTGGAGGTCTATATTTTGGATGTGGACCCCCATCGCCGGCGGGTGGCCCTCAGCCGCAAGCGGCTCCTGCCTGATCCCTGGAAGGGGATTGAGGAAGAGTTTAAAGTAGGACAGGTAGTGGAGGGGACCGTCACCCGGGTGGTGGATTTCGGAGCCTTCGTCCGGCTCCGGGAGGGGGTGGAGGGACTCATCCACCTTTCCGAGCTAGCCGAGGGAAATTTCTTTCACCCTCACAATGTAGTGCGGGAGGGGGAGGTGGTCCGGGTGCGCATCCTCAACCTCGACCCGGTCCGTCACCGGGTTGGACTAAGTTTACGCCAAGTCTAGGCATGATGTGGAGGAGGTGAGGGAATAGATGGCTTCGGTTACACTGCGGCCAGGAGAATCTCAGGAAGAACTCCTGCGCCGATTCCGCAAGCAGGTAGCCGACAACCGCATCCTGAGCATCTGTCGGGAGAAGCGGTGGTTCGTCTCCAAGAGCGAATTGCGCCGTAAGCAGAAGAAACGTGCTGAGCGTCGCATGCGCAGGCGGCAGCTGGAACAGCAGCGCTGATCCAGGATTTGTCCCATGGGCAAAAAGCGCGCTTCAGAACAACGCCGAGTCAAAAGTACCCAGTCCCCCACTCCGGGCAATTGGTTTTGGTTGGCTTTGGGGCTGGGCGCCTTGGGCTTTATCACCCTCCTCAGCCTATTGCCTTTTGATTCCGGCGTATTGCGGGAAATATGGGCTCCCTTTCTCGTCGGATTATTGGGCTGGGCGGCTCCACTCTCCGCCATTATTTTCTTGGGGGCCGCG
>JACPPX010000002.1 GCA_016190785.1 Chloroflexota bacterium | reverse complement strand
TTCGAGGACGCCGAGGTGGCACGGGTGTTGAACGAGGCGTTTGTCTGCGTCAAGGTGGATCGCGAGGAACGTCCCGATCTCGACGCGCTTTACATGCACGCCTGCCAGTTGATGACCGGCGCCGGCGGCTGGCCGCTGACGCTGCTGCTGACGCCCGACCGCCAGCCCTTTTTTGCCGCCACTTACCTGCCACGCGAGAGCCGTTTTGGAAGAATAGGGATGCTGGAACTCTGTGCGCGAGTGAAGGAACTCTGGGAAACACGACGGGAGGAGGTGGAGGAAAGTGCTCTGCAGATCACGGCCGGCCTGCAAGAGTCGATAGGTGAAACAAGAGGAGAGGAGTTGGGGGAAGATGTGCTAAAAGAGGCCTATACCCAATTTGCTTCTAGCTTCGACGAAATACACGGTGGGTTTGGCCAGGCTCCCAAATTCCCCACCCCTCACCACCTCACCTTCTTGCTGCGGTACTGGAAGCGCTACGGGGAAAAGAGAGCATTGGAGATGGTGGAGAAAACACTGGCCGCCATGCGTCAAGGGGGGATATATGACCAGATAGGTTTTGGGTTCCACCGCTACTCTACCGATGCTCATTGGTTCCTCCCCCACTTCGAAAAGATGCTCTACGACCAGGCCATGCTGGCCATAGCCTACACCGAGGCATATCAGGCCACGGGCAAAAAGGAATATCGTCAGGTGGCGGAGGAGATATTCACTTATGTGCTCCGGGACATGACCTCTCCAGAAGGCGGATTTTATTCGGCGGAGGATGCAGATAGCGAAGGTGAAGAGGGGAAGTTTTACTTGTGGAGCGAGGACGAAATACGAGAGGCCCTGGGGGAAGAATCAGAACTTATTAGCCGTATCTTCAATACTGCCCGGGAGGGGAATTTCCGCGAGGAGGCCAGCGGGCAACAGACCGGCCAGAACATCCTTTATCTCTCGGCCCCCTTTTCGGCCTTATCCTCCGAGTTTGGAATTACGGAAGATGAGTTGCAAGAAAAGTGGGAGAGGTCTAGGCAGAAACTTTTAGCTGCCCGGGAGAAGAGAGTCCATCCCCATAAGGATGATAAGATCCTGACCGATTGGAATGGGCTTATGATTGCCACCTTGGCCAAAGCATCCACGGCCTTTGGGGAAAACAAGTATCGAGACGCAGCGCGGCGAGCTGCGGAATTTATCTCGGTCAAAATGCGGAATGATCAGGGCAGGCTTTATCATCGCTACCGCGAGGGCGAGACAGCAGTGCCTGGCCTGCTTGATGATTATGCCTTTATGATTTGGGGCATTTTGGAACTATATGAAGCCAGTTTCCAGGTTTATTATCTGGAGGTGGCTGTCGATCTGGCGGAAATGATGCTGGAGCACTTCTGGGACAAGGAGCACGGTGGTTTCTTTACCACCGCCGATGATGGGGAGACGGTGCTGGTGAGGCGCAAGGAGATATATGATGGAGCGATCCCCTCCGGCAACTCGGTGGCTATGCTTGACCTCCTCCGCCTGGGGAGGATGACTGCGAATACAGAATTCGAGGAGAAGGCGGCAGAGATAGCTCGCGCTTTCTCTAAAAGTGTGGGGCAATATCCGACTGGCTACACTCAGCTCTTGTTGGCGGTGGATTTCGCCCTCGGCCCCGGCTATGAAGTGGTCATCGTCGGGGATTCTCCCGATGGAAATGCGGCAGCGATGTTGCAGCAACTCCGCCAGGCTTTTATCCCCAACAAAGTGGTCCTGTTTCGGCCCAGTGGCCAGGAAGCGGAGCAAATCATAAGGCTCGCCGAGTTCACTAAGGAATTCACCAGCAAAGATAGCCTTCCTACGGCTTATGTTTGCGAAAATTACCAGTGCCAATTGCCGACTACGGACGAGAAGAAGATGATGGAGTTATTGGGAGTGCAAGGATAAATTCCGAATAGGTGTATTGAGTCGCCAAGGATTTAGAAAAAAATTACCCCCGGCAACCGCCGGGGGTAATCTCTACTTGCCAGGGTTATTTAGCCGCGCCTTGAGTTGCTCTACTGCCTCGATGGGAACAAATACACTTCCCAGGTCGCCAAAAGTATTGGAGTGGCCGTGGTAGTCGCTTCCCCCGGTGGGTATTAGCCCAAACCGTTGGGCTATTGCCAGAAGGGAAGCAGTCGCTTCCGGCGGGTAGTGGGCATAATAGGCCTCGATCCCTACTAGAGCAGCCTTGGTGAGGGAGGGGAGAACCTTTTCCAAATCGAGCTGATCCACGGCTCGCCCGTTGCGATCGTAGATATAGGGGTGGGCCAAGATGGCCAACCCGTGGTGTTGGGTGATAAGGGCTACTGCCTCTTCTGGAGTAAAACGGAAACGTTGCACATAGGCCGGACCATCGCGTCCGATATAATTGGCGAAGGCCTCCTCATAACTGGAGACAAATCCGCTCTCCACCAGGGCCCGAGCCACATGGGGCCGGGCGACCACGCCTCCTACGGCCAACTCCCGAACCCGCTCCCAACGAATGGCGGCCCCTAGAGACTGAAGTTTCTCCACCATCTTCCGCCCCCGTTCTTCCCGAGCCGCGCGCAAACGGGCCAACTCCTGCTGGAAATCTTCGTCCTGGTAATCGATAAAATACCCCAGGATGTGGATCTCTCCCGATGGGACATCGGTGTTAAGTTCCACGCCGGGGATGATCTCTACCCCCAACTTCTTGGCTTCTTGCAAAGCCTCTTGCAAGGCGGCAGTGGTGTCGTGGTCAGTAATGGCCAAGACCTGCAGGCCAACCTGCGCCGCGCGCTTTACCAATTCGCGTGGGGCGAGGATACCATCGGAGGCAGTGGTGTGACTGTGGAGGTCTACTTGGGAAAGAGCCATGTTCAGTGCAGACGGCGAAGATCCAGATTCCGCCAGAGGTGAGAGATAGCCCGGATTTTGTCCAGGAGAGGTTTATTAGTTAAGAAGACAAGGAGACTTCTAAAGAATTGATAGGATTTCTGGTTATAGGGATACCACCACAACCTCTTCCAGCGAGGGAAACGCTCCCCGACGATGACCGAGGGGTAAACGAACTCTTGCATGCCTTGTCGGCCGTGGATCCGTCCAAAGCCGCTCTCCCCTATCCCTCCCCAGGGCATATTGGGCAGGCCAGCGCTCACCGCGTGGTCGTTGATGGTCACCGCCCCGGCCCGCAGTCTTTGCGCTACTTTCTCCGCGCGCTCTCGATTGAGCGACCAAACACTGGCCGTCAGGCCGAAGCTGGAATCATTGGCCAGGCGCACCGCCTCCTCTTCATCTTTTACCGCGACCACGGGCAGGGCCGGTCCAAAAGTTTCCTCGCGCATCAGGGACATGGAACGGTCCACCCCCACGAGCACCGCTGGCTCAAAGAACAAGCCCTGATCCTTAGTCTTCCCTCCGGTGAGGACTTGGGCCCCGTGTTCTACCGCCTGGCGGAGGTGACCCTTGACTATCTCCAACTGCCGCTCATTGGTCAGGGGCCCCATATCCACTTCTGGATCCAGGCCCTGGCCCATGCGAAGACCCTGGACGTTGTTCACTAAGCGGTCAATAAAGGGTTTGGCGATTTTCTCGCTAACATAAACCCGCTCTACCGAAGCGCAGACCTGACCGGCAGAGGTTAACCCAGCCCAGGCAACTCCTGCAGCGGTAGTTTCGAGGGGTGCATCCTCCAGGACAATCGCCGCATCTTTGCCTCCCAACTCCATGACCACCGGAGTGAGTCTCTCGGCTGCAGTAGCCAAAACTGCACGGGCGGTTTTTGGACTGCCGGTAAAGGCGATCTTGTCCACTCTGGCACGGATGAGAGCCTGGCCCACATCTCCCGCACCATGGATCACCTGGAAAGTTCCGGGAGGAAGATTCAGTTTGGCAAATAGTTCCTGGGCTTTCTTTCCCACCAGGGGAGTGTATTCGCTGGGCTTGAGGATCACCGTGTTCCCGGCAAGAAGGGCCATCAGCGCTGGGCCAAAATCATAATAAAAAGGGTAATTCCAGGGAGTTATTACCCCCACCACCCCGAAGGGTTTGTAGGTGATTTTTGCTGATTTCCCTAAGAGCCAGGCCAGCCAGAAGAAGGGTGGTTTCTCCGCGGCGAGCCATTTTTCGGCCTGGGAGGTGTAGACCGAAATCATATTCAGCACGGGGAGGATCTCTGAGGTCAGGGCCTCGATCTTGGGTTTGCCACACTCCCGGGAAACGAGTGCCGCAATTTCCTCCACATCGTCATAAATTAGGTTGCTCAGCCTTTTCAGGTTGCTGATCCGCTCGCCGAGGGGAATACTAGACCAGAGCGGAAAGGCTTGGTGGGCGTGGGCCACCGCGACCTGGACATCTTCTTCACTGGATACTTTGACCCGGCCGTTCTCCTGGAGGGTGGCCGGGTCATAAGAGATCAGTTCTCCGTTGGTAAACGATATCTTGCGATCGCGGGGAAAGGAAATGCTCGAGGCCTTAATCACTACCTCAGGTTCGCTCATCTTTCCCTCCCGAATCGAGCTTTGTGCCGTTTTCGCCATTTCGCGGGCCCGTGGGCTTGAGGTTTCCAAAGAGCATGGCTGCCTCCCAGGCTTTGTAGGAACTGCGCACCAGGGGCCCGGAGGCCACATACAAGAATCCCAGCCCTTCTCCGATCTCCTTGTATTCCTGAAACTGTTGAGGGGTTATATATTCAATCACTGGATAGTGTCGCTTTTTGCTGGTAGGGCGCAGATATTGACCGAGAGCCAGAAGGTCTACTTGTGCTGTCCGCAGGTCGCGCATGGTCTCCACCACCTCTTCTTTCTTTTCTCCGAAGCCCAAAATCATGCTGCTCTTGGTATAGATGGAATCTTCCATCTCTTTGCTGGCGCGCAGCACATCTAGTGTCTGCTCGTATCCCGCCCTTTTATCGCGAACAACATGAGTTAACCGGCGTACGGTTTCAATATTCTGGCCCAGGACATGGGGCCGGGCCTCTATTACTTTGGAGAGAGCAGCCAAATCCCCCTGAAAATCGGGGATTAGCACTTCGACAATGGTCCCCGGACTGAGTTTCTTCACCTGGCGAACAGTCTCGGCAAAGATCCAGGCTCCCCCATCCGCCAGATCATCACGGTCCACGGAAGTGATGACCACATAGGATAGATCCATAGAGGCGATGGCTCGGGCCACTCGATATGGTTCTTCCCAGTCCACGAAGCCCCGCGGGTTGCCGGTGGTGACCGCGCAGAAACGGCAGCCGCGGGTGCAGACATCACCCAAAATCATGATTGTGGCTGTGCCTGTCGCCCAGCATTCGGCGATGTTGGGGCAGAGGGCCTCTTCGCAGACGGTATGCAGATTCTGGGTATGGAAGAGATCCTTCAGACGGGTGTAGTTGGGCCCGCTGGGGAGACGGACCTTAAGCCACTCCGGCCGGGGAGTGTACTGGCGGGTTTCGGGCAAGAGATCAATATCATCCATGCCTAGATAGGTATTTTTGTATTATATTATGCAAATGGCTTCGGTGTCAATTATTCTTATTGTCTTGGGCGCTACGCAAAAGGCCAAGTGTGTAGGAAAGTAAACCGACCTATGCAGTTCGTTTTGGTAGCAATAACCTTCATTTTGACGGCTTGTGGGAATGCAATCTCTGAGCCCCCTCAACCTCCGCTTGCAGCTACAGAATGGGAATTAATCTCTATGAAAGGCAACGATTTGATAGAAGGCACTCAAATTACACTGGGATTTAGGCAAGATGATTTTAGCGGTTTGAGCGGTTGTAACTTATATGGAGATAATTACACTGCAACTGACCAGGGCAACCTCTCGATTTTGGAGATCTCAGCTACAGAGATGCTTGTGATACACCCGAGGGTATTATGGAGCAAGAAGCCTTTTACCTGCAAACCTTCCTGGAGGCTGCCTCTTATCGCATAAGTGGGAATCTTCTGGAAATTTACAACGCTTCAGGGGACAGGATACTTGTATTTGTTGCCCAATAAGACATCTGCGGTCTTATAGTTCGGTGCAAAAGCAACCACCAAGGAAAAAGCCCTCGCCTAAAAGCGAGGGCTAATTTTTAGAAGCCCAGTTTTTCGCCAATCAGAAGGGTGCGGATGCGCTGGGGAATGATTTCGTATTCGTAGACGACCAGTTTCCCGATGCGGCTGCCCTTGGCACCCAGGCTTTTCATCCGTGCATCCTCCAGGGGCAGGGCGTGCTCCCGAGTGCGGCGCAGAGCCGTCTCTAGGTCGGGCACAATCTTGTTCACCCCCACCACCCAGATCACATTTTTGGCCCCATAGACATACCCTCCCTGGCGGCTCCCTGAGTTGTCACAGGAGATGACTTCCCCGGTCATGGCAATGGCCTGCACGCTCCCCAGGAAGTATTCGGCAGTGGTCGCCTGGCGGCGCAGGTCGCGCCGCTTTTGCTCATCGGTCTCCTCTTGAAATTTTTTCCGCCAGTATATATAGTCATCCGAATTTTTTAGGTGATCTACAAATCCGATCTCGATCAGGGTGGTGGAGAAACCCTCCATCACTTCCGCCCCTTTTGGAATCCACTGCAAGAGAGTAGCTAGAGCCTTCTCCCGGTCTGGAACATAGGAAGGATTAAATTTGCGAGCCTGGAGGGCCTGCATCGTGGCTTCGATCTCTTCCTGGCTGGGGGTGCGATTCCAATCGATCATAGAGAATCCTCCGCTAAGCGTGATAAAGCCCGCCAGCCGGCGGGCCTCGTTCGTCTACTTATATTATATCTGCCTAGTCAACCCGGTTCTGAGCCTCAGCCTGGACTGAACTCTAGATACTCTGTTGCAAAGCAGTTTGCGAAGTATATCTTATTTCCCACAGTGACAAAAGGAAGATGGCCGAGATAGTGATGGCGGAGACAACACACCAGGGGCAGATGGCACGGAGGACGAAAAGTTCGATATAAGTCAGGTAAGAGGAATAGAGAACACCAAAGAGCGAGCCCAGTAAAATTGTCATGCGGATATTTCCTGCCCAGATTTCTTTTGCCACCACTCCCCACAAGTTCAAGAACAGGAGGGTGGAGTATCCCAAAACCCCGATGAGGGCCACGGGGATGCCCATGATTTCGGCATAAGGGCTGGTATTTACCACTTCACAGTCCCCGATGGTGCAGAAGGCGGCATCGGCCAACTGCAGTTTGTAGAGAAGCAGGTAGCCAGAAACGGCTATACCCAGTAAGGATAGGCCGGCGGAGAGGAGTCGGATTTTGCGGATCATGACGACAACTCTTGTTCGATTACTCTCTGAAACTCAGAGAAGGGTTGAGCCCCGACAATGATCTGATCGTTGATAAAGAAAGTAGGGGTCCCAGTGACCCCAGCATCCACCCCGGTCTGGAAATCATCCTGGATCTCTCCGGCGTACTTACCGGAATCGAGACAAGCGCTAAAAGAAGGCGAATCTATTCCTAGATCTTGGGCATAGCCCTGGAATAGGCTCACTGCTTGAGCATTGCCTTGCCATTCCATCTGGTGAGAGAAAAGGGTGTCATGCATGGCCCAGAACTGGCCCTGCTCTGCGGCACAGTTGCCCGCCTCTGCCGCTTTAGGAGCCTGCTGGTGGCTAGGGATAGGGAAGTCGCGGAAGATGAAGAAAACCTTCCCTGCATCTACATATTGCTCGCGCAGAAGAGGGAAAGTCTCCAAAGAAAAAGTGGCGCAGAAGGGGCATTGGAAATCGGAGTACTCGATAATGGTTACCGGGGCCTGGGGATTGCCTAGGGAGGGATCTTCTACTTGGGAAGAGCCAGGCGAGGTTGAGGGAGTGATTGGCAAGCCAGAAGGCGAGAACACAAAGAAGAGGAGGATGGCGATGAAGATTCCTCCTCCGAGAATCCATAGTGGATTTATTCCAACATTCTTTTTTCCCTTACCCCGTTTGGGTTTAGCCAAGTCTGACCTCCATTCTCATAAAAATTATATTGCTCTATGAGAGGTGAAGCAAAGAAATTCATACTTTTGCAGTCTTATTTTGCGCCGTCCTAAGAAGGGCCAAAAGACATCCGATCAATGCTACTTCGATAACTTTGGAGATCACACTGATTGGAGTTACCGGCTCTACTTCGCCGGCCTCGGGACCGAAGAAAGGGATGCCCACCGTGCGGGTAATAATGTAGAGACCGATTATCGCCGCGTTTCCAGCAACTCCCAAGATGTAGAATAGTCGCGCATAACTCTCCCCACTACGGGTGATAGCGCCAGTCTCATCATACCGCCAAGGCTGCAAGAGGAGGATGAATCCATAGAATCCTTGAGCCATCGCTGCGGCAATGAAGAAAAGTCCGTACCCCCACCACTCCGCGAGATGCTCCGGGGTGGCGATCCCATGAATAAGGGCCGCTCCTATAGAGAGAGCAGCGGCCCACAGACGGAGTCGGTTGGCGGTCGGATTTTCCATGTCAAGCGGAGCGATTTGGGGTGGGCTACTCCCAGACTAGGGTGGCGCTGGATAGCAGTAGACCGTAGCCACCTTCGAGATGGTCCTCCAGAGTCACCACCACCAGGTCCAAGAGGAGAATGGTCTCCTGATCGGGTTGGACAATAAAACCGATGGGCAGGGAAGAAAACTCGGGGAGTTCCAGCTCGACTTCTGTGCCGTCTTTGAGTACTCCGCTTGCTTCGCTGACTGTAATCCGCACGCCATCGTAGGAACCTTGCAGTGCTTCCCCGCCAAAGATCACGGCGTAGGGGCCACCCACATACTGGGTCAGGTCCAGAGTGATCTGCTCTAGGGGTAAATCGATCCACCCCGCCTCTTGGTCGGGGATGGCGGTGTGCACCTCCAGGCCAGAGATAGTGACCTCGGTTGATTGAAACTGATCAATGGCCTCCTCGTGGTCTTGGACCCGTACCTCCAGACCGGCTTGTTCTGAGGTGATTGCTGGAGCACAGCCAGCAAGCGAGGAGAGAATAGCAACGACAAATAGTTTGCGGATTCCACGCATTTCCCGATCCTCCTAAAGAGAGATTTTGCCTTAACCGGCTAAAACCGCAAGCAAAGCCTGCTCTAATTCTTGGTACCCGACGAGGGACTCGAAGCGGGCGGTGATAATCCCATTCTGGTCAATGAGGAAGGTCCAGGGCTCGGAGCGGAGTCCCCATTCCAGTACGGCAGGAGCCACATCCGGCGGGCGGTCATCATAAATCTCCACATGGATGAAGTTAGCCTGGCCGGGATAGGCATCTTGCATTGCCTTCACAACTTCTAGGGCAGGTCCACAGGTGCGGCTGGTGCAAAAGGCGGGGGTGGAGAAGTTGACAACCGTCGGCTTTCCCGATTGGACGGCTTGAGCAACGGAGATCTGATAGAGATCGGGATCGGGACTGGGGTCGGTGGTTACGGTGGAGATGTCAACACCCTCCTGAAGGATCTCGTTTTCCACCGGTGGCGCAGGATTGCCGACACCAGGGCTGGGTGGCTCGGCCACTACCAAAATCTGCCGCCTACTAACACTGGGCTGGTAATCGGAATGAGTGGCGCGGAACTCAATACCCCACAGCCCGGTCTGATCGAATTGGAAGTGAGAGAGATACAACGCTGGCACTGGCTCTGGCAAGGTCTCGGCAGGCAATCCTATATCCAATTCAGTTGCCTCTGCCGAGCCCCGCAGCTCCTCTGTCTCGCCTCCCAGGTAAAAGAATTGGAGAGTTACTTGAGCACCCTCGACTAGTCGGTTCTCCGGAGAAACAAGACCGAATACGATGCGCTGGTCGCCCACCACCCACTCGGAGGTGGCCAAGGTAGGAGTGAGGTCAACGATGGTCTCGGCCAAGGGGGTGGCCGTCATTTGGGGCTGGCAGGCGACCAGAACCCCTGCTGCAGCCACAATAGCAAAAGCCACAAAGTGCTTAGACAAATTTCCTCCTTTGCCGGCGGGCTTGATGATTTTTCTTTGAAAGTGCTCTCGGCCCAGGTGGTTATCAGGTTGCAAACATTGACTCACACATGGCGTTCATCATCTCTCGCATCTCCGGGGACATGGTGCTGGCGTCATATTGGCCCATCATCCCCATCATCATCTGAGGAGACATCATGCCCATCATGTTCATCATTCCCATCATCCCCCCCATCTGCATCATACCCGACCACACCCAAACGAAGAAGAGCAGGGAAAGCAAGAGAAGGATGGCGGAGAGGGCGAGCAGGATAATAGATATTACTGGTAAAGTTTCTGTCCTGACCATTTGGCACTACCTCCTTTTCGGAAAATGCGAGGCTCAATCCCAGGAGACTCCACCGTCCTCGCTGCGGAATACTTCCCCGCGGCTATTGACAACCAGAAGCACGTTGGGATTCAAAGGGGAGATACCCACTACTATCGCATTGCTCTCCAGGTCGAGTTTCGTCCAGGTGTTGCCGAGATCAGCGCTCCGATACAGTCCGCTGTCTGTGCCAGCATAGAGGAATTCTGTTTCCGGCGAATAGTCCACTTGCCAAGCCATTCCCTCGGGGCCAGGGTTGACCGCCTGCCAGTTTTTCCCTCCGTCATCGCTCCGGCCGATGCCAGCATCCATCGCCGCGGCAAATAGAATTTCGGGGTTGCCGGGAACGATGGCCAGGGCCATAGTAGCGCCAGAGAAATTGCTTGTAAGCAGGTCCCAAGTATTTCCTCCGTCTTCGCTGCCAAATATCCCGAATCCCACCACGAAGGCATAAGCCTTTTGGCTATCGGTCGGGGAAAGGGCGAAGGCATGGATATCCAAACCCGGAAGGTTATTCTGCGCCGACTCCCAAGTTTCCCCTCCATCGCGGCTTATTTGGTACACATTGTGCCCGGCCATGTATACCGTTTCGGGCGAGCCGGTTGGGATCACCAGTGACATGGCATCTCCCTGCACGTCGAGGGGCTGCCAGGTGCGGCCTCCATCATTGCTCCGCAAAATGCCTCCGTGATGTCCGTAAAAGACAAGGTTGGGATCAGCAGGGCTGAGGGCTAGAGAATGGAAGTCCCTGGTCCCCACCTGGGAAATTGGCCCGGAGCCTCCTTCACTAGAATTCAGGGCAATCGCCAGGGCCAGGAGGACAAGTATACCAAGCCCCCCACCCGCTACCCAGATCCAGATATTTCTTCCCTGCTTACCTCGTTTAGCACTTGCCGGCATAGTCTCTCCTTTTGCTCAGTATCGGATACAGGTTCATACCTGCTCATAAAACCAGCGAGAGAAAGTCATCAATCAGGGACTCGTTGAGCAAACCGGTGTAGATTTTTCTGATTATACCTTGGCGGTCAACGAAGAAGGTGGTGGGAAGGCCCAAGACCTGGTAGTCCTGGGATACCTCGCCGGTCTTATCCAGAGGGATGGGGTAGAGCACAGTGAATTCTTCAACGAAAGCTTTGACATCGTCAAGATTATCCAGCTTAGTTATATTCAGCCCCAGAATAACCAACCCCTGCTCCCGATACTTATTATAGGTCTCCACCAGCAGGGGGGTCTCGATCCGGCAGGGGCCACACCAGGAGGTCCAGAAGTTGATGACCACCGCTTGCCCCCGCAAGTCGCTTAAGGTGACTTGACCACCATCCAGCGTATCCAGGGTGAAGTCGGGGGCTGGAGCCCCTTCGGCAATACTTCCGCTGCGGATTATCCCTGGGGTGCCAAGGGATACTGGGAAAAATGCTGGCTGTGTTGCTGGCTGCAGTAGAAAGAAAGCCACGATGAGGAAGGCAAACAAGGGAATGAGCCAGACCAACCAGCGACGCTTTAGGGTAGGGATTTTGGGCAGCAATTCCACTTTCCGCCTGCCTATTCAGTCTGGTAGCGAGAGGTGATGTCCGCCTGAAACTGGCGCTGCTCTTCGGTCCATAGGGTCTTTATATACTCGATTAGCAGAGCGATATCTTCGGCAGTCAATTCTTCACCATAGGCGGGCATGGAGGTGGTTAACCCCAGCTTGCCATTGGCAATCCAATCGCTAATTTGTTGGTCAGGGTGGTGCCAGGCGTGGCCGGAGGCATCCAATGCCGGACCCACCCCACCGCTCCCCTGCTCCCCATGACAGACGACACAAGTCTCGGCAAATATCTCGACTCCGGACCTCGTCGGCTGCATAAGCACAGGCTGGGGGCCGCAGGCGACAAGGAGAACTGAGCCCAGCAGTAATCCAAACCGTATCAAAATACTGTATTCTTTGTTACCCTTTTGGTGAGGCCGGCGATTAACCTATTATGAATAACCAAGCGAAGCTTTTTATGTGGCGCGGGTCTTAGGAAACGGACCGAACCTTAACCGAGAGGTGAATGAGGGCAGCCGCCAGCCGCCTTCACCTCCCACGCGGATGTCCCGCCTTTGGAAAAGCCACCATGAGGCCAGGACAAAAACTCCCGCCGCTGCCAATAGCCCCAGGAACCAGTCGTTGTTTAGCACTTTGATGGCTTCCCCGCTCTGGTAGTAGTTCATTGGCGATAAGCGGGCTATGTCCTCCAGGCTTTTATCGAGGCGGGCTAGGGAGGTGATGAAGAAACTGGCTACCATGAGCACTCCGGAGATCATCGCCGCACTGCGCCGCGAGGGCAATACCATGCTCAGGAAAAGGGCCAGGCTGCCAAAGAGCATCAGGATAGCAAATAGAGAAAGGAAAGGTCGAGCCATTTCTACCAATCCTATGTCCAGACTAGACCAATTCATGGCTACCAGAAACCCCAGCCAGTTAACGGCGAGGATGGCCATAGTTGCTACCAGAAGGGCCAGGAGCCGCCCTAGGAATAACCCGCTGCGGCTTATGGGGTGGGCCAGGACTAGATCCATGGTGCCGTTCTCCTCATCGCTGGCCAGGAGCCCACTCCCGGCAAGCACAGCAAAAATGCCGATGATAATGGGCATGTAGGAGAAGAATTCTAGAGTTAGATATCCTTCCGGAGTTACTAAGTTGGTGGTCCCGCCAAAAAAGGCAAAGATTTCCTGAGGATAGTTCTGCAACAATTTTTCAAACTGCTCACTTTGTTTGGCAATGGTATCGTAGAAAGAAGACAAGAAAGCAGCGTAGAGAGCAAGGCCTATGCCCCAGCCGATGATCTGACCACGGAAACGACGCATAGTATGCAAGATAACAGTCAACATTTCACTCCTCCTTTCGCTCATCCTGGTATAAGGCTAGGAAAATTTCTTCCAAAGAGGGACGCTCCGTCTCCAAATCGCTCACCGGGAAAGGAGCCAGAGCCTTGATCAGACCATTGATTTCTCCGGCAACCTGGAACAGGACGGTTTTATCATCGCGAGAGAGAAGAGTTACCCCCGGTAGACTAGAGAGGGGAGTTATATCCACAGGTTCTCGTAACCGGACCTGGACGCGGCGAAGAGCACGGTTGATCAAGTTTGAAGGCTCTGCCACCTCCACGATTTCCCCCTTGCGGATCATAGCCACCCGTCCGGCGATGGCTTGCACCTCGCTCATAATGTGGGAGGAGAAGAAAACAGTGGTTCCCTCTCCCTGGGCCTCGGAGATGAGGCGCAATACTTCGTGCTGCATGAGGGGGTCAAGACCGATGGTTGGCTCGTCGAGCAGCAATAGTTCGGGTCGGTGCATCAGGGCCTGGACCACCCCAATCTTCTGCTTATTGCCGTGGGACAAGTTGCGGATCGGCTCGCGAAGATCGATATCTAACCGCTCGCCCATACGGTGGACAAACCCCCAGTCGGCTTTCATCCCGCGCAGTCCATTTAGATAGCGGAGTACTCCCTCTCCGGTCATATTCTCTAGGAGGCGGAGTTCCCCGGGGAGGTAGCCGACGCGGACCCGTACCGCCACTGGGTCAGCCTGAGGGTTAATCCCCAATACCCTTATCTCGCCGCCATTGGGGTGGATGAGGTCGAGAAGGCAGCGGATAGTAGAGGTCTTCCCCGCACCATTGGGGCCGAGGAACCCAAAGATTTCCCCGCGTCGGACCTCCAGGTCCACGACTTGCAGGGCCTGGACCGGGCCATAGAATTTGGTTAGACCTTTTATTTCAATGGCTATTTGATTGTTCATCTTTGCGTCCTTGCTAGGCAACGACAAAGAGGCCGGTTAGATACATGATGAGCAAGCCGGCCATTAGCCCGGCGAAATTCTCGACGGCAGCCAAGCCAGCTGGGGATCTCTGCCCTAACAATTTTACTACTTCGTAAACCACTTGGAAGATGGCCCCCGCGCCGATTGCCAAAAAGAGCGCGGCGAAGAGATCAGAGTATATAAACCCCCCGATCCAGGTTCCCAGGATGGTCGGCACCCCAGCCAGGGCGCCCATTGCCAGGAGGTGGCCCAGCCGCGGGTTGTCCTTAGCCACCGGGGCGACAATAGCCAAACCTTCAGTAGTGTTGTGCAGGGTGAAGCCGATGATTAAGAATGCCCCCAGGGCGAGTTCCCCCAGGGTGTAGGCCGCACCGATGGCCAACCCTTCTCCCAGATTGTGCAGACCAATCCCCAGGGCGATGAAGTAAGCCAGGGTCAGCCGTTTTCTAACCTCATCTCCCCCCGCCCGGGCGGCGCTCCACTGTCCTACGGCCAAGAGGAAGAGGAAACTGGCGATGAAACCCATAGAAATAATGGCTACCCCTTGCAGCGGGGCGGCAAGCCGCGGTGCAACCTCCAGGGCCTCTTTCAGGGCATCAATCCCCAAGAAGAGCAGAAGCCCGGCAGTCAGCCCCAGGAAAAAGTTCATCCACCGCCGCCCGATCCTTCGCAGGAAGGGATACCAGAGCAGCCCGAGGTAAACGGGGATGACCCCGGCATAGATACCCAGGAGGGCGAAGATTCCCAGGAACTCTGGGCCGGGGGCGGGAGTGACCGTAGCCACTTCTATTTCGTGTTCAAAAGTCAAACCGGTCCCTGAAACAACGGTAATGCTCACCGGCTCGGCGGGGTCCCAAGGGTAGGGGATGCGGATGGTCGCTCGTTCTAAGCGTTGCAAAGTCGCTTTGGGCTGGATCTCAAACTCCCAGAGGTGGTCGTTGACCATCACCTGGGCCACGGTCACCGGGTCGACACCACCATTTATTACCTGCACGGTAATCACCCCGGGGTGGAAAGTGACGCGCTCGAAAGTCAGGTTCTCCAGAGGCGGGGCCCCGGAGGGAGGGAAAAGACCCAATGGCCCTACCGCCAGGAAGAGAGCAAGAAGTAGGGCGAGGAGGAGCAAAGGGATTAGCCCAATGAGCCAGGTAGGAAGTGGAAGATTAAGGGGCATCGCCTTGGTTTCAGTCTTCTCAGCCACGGTTGCTATTCCTCCACTTTGAAGAGTCCCATCCACCCCAACTCCGCAAACTCGCTCTGGTGGGCATGGAACATAAATTCACCGGGAAAGCGATAGGCAAGCTCCATGATCCCTCTCTCCGCTTGGCAGAGCATCACTGTATCGGTAAAGTCGCTAGGTTCCAGACGGGTCCCGGTGCGGTAGAAGTTGAAGAAGTTGGCATGAGTGTGTAGGGAATTGATAAGATCGAACTCCAGGATGTTGACTAAGTAGATACGCACCGGCTGGTTGACTTTTAAGGGGATGGGGTTGTACAAGTGATAGAGGGGAACAGTGTTCACCGCATAGAACTCATTCTCCCCGTCGAAGTTAGTATCGAAGCCATTCATGACCATGACCAATTCCTTGGCCGGAGGTCGTCCCTGCTTTGGATCGATGATGAAAGTGCCGTACAGCCCGCGGTGGATGTGGCGCTTGAGAGGCATGGTATGGCAGTGGTAGAGATGCAGACCAAAGGGATCGGCGGTGAACTCATAGGTGAAGGACTGGCCGGTGCCCACCAGTTCAAACACTCCATCCATGTTCGCGGAGTGGAAACCGTGGAAGTGGATGGTATGGGGCATAGCGCCATTGTTGGTGAAATGGATGCGCAGGAGATCTCCCTCCGTAGCGCGGAGGGTGGGGCCAGGGACATGGCCGTTATAAGTCCAGGCGGGGAAGAAAACTCCGGGGGCGACCTCGAT
>JACPPX010000117.1 GCA_016190785.1 Chloroflexota bacterium | reverse complement strand
GTCCTCAACCAGGCCTTAAGGAAGTGGTCCCGACAAAGTCGGGATACAACTATATCCGTCCCCATCAGGCCCTAGACGGGAAGAGCCCGGCGGAGAATATTAGAGAGCACCACCCAGAGATGGTCCCCAAAATGGCCCACCTGTCTCATATGTAGTGAACGAGTACAATAAGTTGACAAAATCTAATAAATATGCTATAAATCTTCGAGAAGTTTCACCAAATTTCAATGGAGGTGCAAGCAAGTATGAAGCCTAAGTTGACCGTTCTTATCTTGCTGGCGATCTTGATTATCGCCACCGGCTCAGTCGCCTCAGCCCAGGGACCGCCCAGCGGTTTCCGGGCCCTCACCGGGGCAGAGGCGGCCAGTTTCGTCCTGCCGGGGGATGTGCAACTGGTGGGCACCCTTCCCCTGGCCGATGGCCTCACCCACGAGCGGTATCAGCAATACTTTGGGGCTGCCGAGGTGTTAGGGGGCCAGATTACGCTCCACCGAGACGGTTCCGGGACTATTACTACGGTGATCGGGTCTCACTATCCTAACATTGTCCCCACCAACGCCGTGGGGCTTTCCCAGGCGGATGCCCAGGCGATTGTCGCCCAGGATATTGGAGCCGGTGGGGAGCGGGTGGTCGGCCTCTTGATCAACCCCACAACCGGCCAGTACTTCTTTAGGGTAGAGACCCGCCGCTTCGCAAGCCGTTTCATCCACTGGATCGATGCCCAAAGTGGCCAGGTGCTGAATAAATTCGATGCCCTAGCCAGCGACCACGGGATCGGGGTCAAAGGCGATACCAAGAGCATGGCCGGGCTGACCACTTTCCACAACGCCCGGGGCCATGGGGCCAAGGGACCGCACTGGGATCTCTTCTCCACTGACAACAGACAGTGGACCTTCGATGCCCGCAACCGGCAAGGGGTCGTCTACTATGTCACCGACTCGGACAACCACTGGGACTTGGTCACTACTGATCGCAGGTCTCCTGGCCAACCAGCCCTGATCGACGCCCAGTACTACGCTAATGCCACCGATGATTACTTCCAGTCCCGACACGGTTTCAACTGGCAGGCCTGCTACACCCGGATGCAGTCGGTGGCTCACTACAGCAAGAACTACAACAACGCCTTTTGGAACGGGACTTACACCGTATATGGTGACGGCGATGGGATCATCTTCCGCGAACTGAGCGGTGGGTTGGATGTGGTCTCCCATGAGCACACCCACGGGGTGACCGACTGCACATCGGACCTTATCTACCAGGACGAGTCCGGTGCCCTGAATGAATCTTTCTCTGACATCTTGGGGAACAGCGCGGAGTTCTTTGCCGACGCCAATGCTCTGGACCCCACGGTGAGCCCTGACTGGTTCATCGGTGAGGATGTGTACCTCCCGGCAGATGCGGTGGCCGGCTTCCGCAACATGGCCGACCCGCGGGAGGATGATGACCCCGACCACTACAGCGAGCGGCAGATCGGGGGCGGGGACAACGGTGGCGTACACACCAACAGCGGGATCTCCAACCACGCTTTCTTCCTCCTAGTGAACGGAGGCCAGAATGCGGGTTGCGACAATGTTGGCTCCAACGGCCACACCCACACCGCCGACTGTAATGTTGTGGTCACCAGCATCGGCCTGGGCGATGCGGAGAGGATCTTCTTCCTGGGCTTCACCGCCCTCCCTTCTAACGCCACCTTCTGCAACGCCCGAGCCTCGACCGCGGCCAGCGCCACCTCCCTCTTCGGCGCCGGCACCCAGCAGGTCCTGTCCACAGCGGATGCCTGGGAAGCAGTAGGAGTCACCGCCGCGCTGTGCGGATCATAGAAAAAGTAGACTCAAGGGTAGAAAGACAGCGACCTCTCAATATGAGAGGTCGCATCTTTTGTTCATGCTCGTTTTGCCAGCCTCCAGCACCGCGAGAATATAATGCACGCCGAGTTCACTAAAACTGGAGTGGGTATCGCGGTTTCTCCGCAAGGGGATAAGATCATCGTCACCCAGATCTTCTTGGAATAAACACTGACCCATAGTAGCCAGTATCTCACTCCTGGACAATTGACCTCTGTCCCCCAAAACTGCTATAATTCCCCCCATCCCAAATCCCCCAGTCAAGACGGGAACGAGGTGAACAATGGAAATCAATCTCGGCGACGAGCAGATAATTGTCCTGGAATCCCCTTTCACCCCCCAACAGATCCAGGAGAAAGCCCAGGCCAAGAAGGTGGATGCCTTCGGCCAGGTGGCAAAATTTGTGCAGCGCCCCAAAGCGGAAGACATTGAGATCACTACTACCCAGGGTCGTTTTGAACCATTCTGGTATGCGGTGGCTAATGCCCGCTATGTTTACGATCGGCGCCATGCCTACCGGGTGGAGGTGGCCCCGGAAGTAAAAAGGGTGACCCTTTATGATAAGGAGCACCCGGTCTCTGCGGCCTCCTTCTCGCTGGAGGGGGTGGAGCATTGCGAGGAGGAGACCCGCCAGGAACTTCTCCTCGATGCGCTGAGCGGCCGGGATGTGGCTTTCACCAAATACTTATCCTTCCCCAAACGCCAGGTGGCGGAGATCGCCGCCCTGCAGGCCGATGGAGCGGTGGTGGTTCTCCCCGAAGTGCGCGGCTCCTTTGTGGTGCGCAAACTGGTTAACTCCCTGATGAAAACTTTCCATGCCGACAAGATCTACGAGGAGAAGATCGATGTGCAAGAGATCACTCTCTTCTACCGCCAGGTCTCTGCGGTGGAATACTATTGGAAGGCCAAGGAGAAGAAACAAGTCCTGGAGTTCGACGGCTTGACCGGGGAGGTGAAGGCCGAGGCCGGGGAGATCAAAAAGAAGGTAGTCCAGGTTTTGGAAAATGATGATTTATTCGATATCGGTGCCGATGCGGTGGGCACCATCGTCCCGGGGGCAAGCATTGCCGTAAAACTGGGCCGGCTTGCGGCCCGCAAACTGGTCAAGTGATGCCTGACTTCGTTGGGAGCGGTGGGCTTGACTAGGTCGCTCTTTTATAGTAAAAACTGGCATCCCAGAAAGGGAGGACAAAGATGTCCAAGGAAATTAGTCTAAGCGCTATCAAAGCCGACATTGGTGGGCTGGTGGGCCACTCCGGCATCCATCCTGCCCTTCTGGACCGGGCCCAGGAGGAAATGGCCGCGGCCAAGAAGAAGGGGGTGCTGGTTGATTTCCATGTCACCCACTGCGGGGATGACCTGGAACTAATCATGACCCACACCCATGGGGTAGATAGCGAGAAGTGCCACACCCTGGCTTGGGAGACTTTCTCCGCCTGCACCCAGGTAGCCAAGGAGCTCCACCTCTACGGGGCGGGCCAGGACCTCCTCTCCGATGCTTTCACCGGCACGGTCCGGGGGATGGGCCCCGGGCTGGCGGAGATGAGTTTCGTGGAACGCACCGCGGAGACGATTCTGGTGCTCATGGCGGATAAGACTGCGGCCGGGGCCTGGAACCTGCCCCTTTATAAGATGTTCGCCGACCCTTTCAACAGTGCCGGGCTGGTCATCGCCCCGGTGATGCACGAGGGATTTCGCTTTGAAGTCCTGGACATGAAGGCCAACCGCGTGATCGTGTTGGATGCCCCGCAGGAGATTTACGACCTCCTGATGTTCATCGGGGCCTCGGGCCAATATGTGGTGCGCACTATCTGGTCCAAGAAAGGGGAGATCGCCGCCTCTTCCTCCACCCAGAAATTGGCGCATATCGCCGGCAAATATGTGGGGAAGGACGACCCGGTGTGTATTGTTCGCTCCCAGGCCGAATTCCCGGCGGTGGGGGAAGTGCTAGAGCCATTCACCAATCCCTTCATCGTCGCCGGTTGGACCCGAGGGAGTCACCACGGCCCGCTCATCCCCTGCTCCCTGGAGCAGGCCACCCCCAGCCGCTTCGATGGTCCCCCGCGGGTGGTGGCCTTGGGCTTCCAGTTGGCCGATGGGCGACTGGTGGGCCCGCGGGATATGTTTGCGGATATAGCCTTTGACGAGGCGCGGAGGAAAGCAAATAAGATTGCCGATTACCTGCGCCTCCACGGTCCCTTCGAGCCCCACCGTCTCCCCCTGGAGGAAATGGAATACACCACTATGCCCCAGATTATGGAGCGTCTGGCGGGGAGATGGCAGCCGGCGGAGGAAGAGAAAGCGCCGGCGGTGGCGGGGCGATAGGAAGATTCTCTCGGTCGGGATTGGGATTTGAGTTAAAGGCCAGGGATGTAAGATTCAAGGGGGGATTGCCAGCAGGAGATTAAGCAGCCTAGGCAATCCCTCCTTTTGTTTTGTGCGTAGTCATTGCTAGAGGAAAAGTGTCATTCCCAGGCGTGCGCGGAGGGGAGGGAATGGGGATCTCGCTAATCGTGGCTTTCTAGAGATTCTTCGTCCCGACCCCGTCCCGACTTTGTCGGGACAAGTCGGGACTCAGAATGATCCCGATGGAGTGAATCGGGACAGGCACCCCCTCATCCTCACCTTCTCCCCCAAGGGGGCGAAGGGCGGCTGAGCCGGCGGATAAATCCGCATCTGGGGCCTGGTGCGGCTCCGCCGCACCAGGCATGACAAATCCTAAAGCGAGATCTACTCTCAGGAGTGTTGAACCATTATATGAAACGCAGGGGCTGGATAGAGATTCTTCGCCCCAATAGAATCGGGGCTCAGAATGACAGGGAGAAGGGTGAATTCTGAGTTCCGACTGCCGCGCTTAGGAGCACGGCCTGCTAGAGATTCCTCGCTTCGCTCGGAATGACAAAGAAGAGTCGGGACTCAGAATGACAGGATAGGAAAAGGTGAGCGGTTTAGCGGATTGGGCTTTCATCTGGCTGGAGGGGAATGTCATCCTCCTCTTTGTCCTTCACCTCCTCCACGCCTGGCGGCGGGGGGTGACCCCGACCTTCGTCCTTCTCTCCGCCGCCCTCTACGGCTACATCTTAGAACAAGGGGACATATCCCTTTTTCACTCCTACGCTTATAACCCGGACCTGCACGGATTCATCGGTTTTGTGCCGCTCATCTTACCCCTGGCCTGGGCGATGATTATCTACGGGGCCATGCTCCTCACCGACCGTTTGGGGATAACGGGGGGGAGTGCTCCCTTTGCCGATGCCCTGTGGGCGGTGCTCCTGGATCTGGGGTTCGATGCCATCGCCATCCGCCTGGGGCTGTGGCAGTGGAATATATCTATGGAGGATGGCTATTTCGGAGTGCCGGCCGGGAATTTCTATTCCTGGATCGCGGTGTCTTTTTTCTTCGCGCTCTTCACCCGAATCCTGCGTCGACGATGGAGCGAGACTAAGCCAGGGGTGCAATTCGCAGTCCCCGTGGTCGCCTATCCTGCTTTTCTGCTGAGCGTCGTCCCCTTTGTGGTGGTCTCCGAGGCGATTTATGAAAATCCCGCGCCGCGGGGCCTGGGGATCGAACTGGTGGCTCTAACCCTGATTGCCTTCTCGACGATAGTGGCCTTCGGCCTGCGCCAGCGAACTCCTTCCCAGCCCGCCGACTTTTTGACAGCATTCACCCGCTGGAGCATCCATCTGACTTTCTTGAGCGGATTCATATTGGCCGGGTTGCAACGGCAATTTCCCTTTTTGCTCTTTATGTCCCTCATGCTCTTGGGGGTTGAATTTTTGCTCCTCCGTTCCCTGGCCCCGATGCCTCGGCCGCTCAGCATTTTCCCGCAGCCAATGTCGGAGAGAGTGGCTAAGCCAGTAACCATGCTCACCCCGCAAAGCGAGAAAGGGAGGAGATAAAATGCCAGGGATTTTCGGCAGCCGCGCTCCGCTTTTGGCGGATCTCAATCTTGTCCTCCAGGTTTTCATCGCCGGGCTCTTGCTCTTTGGCTACTACAGCATCCGCCGCGGCTTAGTATCTCGCCACCGCAAGATCATGATCTCGGCAGTGGCCCTCAACCTGCTGGCCATCATCTTCCTGATGATCCCCTCAAATTTTCTCTTGGCCACCCCGCAGTATCCTGGCTACGGCGGTTATGGACCCCTATCCGGCCTGACCGATATTTTTATCTACTTCCATATGATCGGGGGAGGGTTGCTCATGCTCCTGGCTCTCTATCTCATCGCCTCGATGTACAACTATCCCAAGCCCAACCGGCTGCGTACCCGGCACTTCGAGACCCTGATGCGGTTGCTACTTGTCCTTTGGCTGGCGACGATGGTGGGCGGATTTTTCAACTATACGCTCAAATATATCCTATGAGGGGTTAGTGCTAGCGAGAATGGCAAGCGGGAACAAGTTGGGTCACTATCTGGCCAAAAAAAGAAACTCCACGAGTTGCGAAGGACCTCGTGGAGTAGCGCAGGCCGCCGCTAATCAAGTGCCGCCGGAAGCTCGAGAGTTAGCAGCAGGTAGAGCCTCAATCTTCTTAAGGGGGAGGCCTCTTGGCAGGGAGGGTGGCAAACCCGCGGAGGAGTGGACCACCACCTTTCACGCGAGATCCTCAGGGCCCTGAGGCCTCCCTATTTCTATTCTATGCATTTATTCCTGCCGAACAATAGGAAAATAGTACCAGGGCTGGCAAAATAAGCACCGCCCCAGAGCAGGCGGTGCTATTGTGCTGCGGCCGAACAGTTAATATCCGGTTTAGGGCTCGCAGTTCTTTACCGTCTCCCCGACGCAGGTGTCTATTCCACCACCCCCGTCGAGTTTATCGACTCCGGCTTCTCCGTCCAGGGTATCGTCTCCGTTGCCCCCCTTGAGTTTATCGTCTCCCTCTCCCCCGGCCAGAGTATCGTTGTCATCGCCCCCGTCAAGGGTATCGTTTCCCAACCCGCCGTCGAGGTCATCCATCCCGGCGGCTCCTTTGAGTTTGTCGTTCCCGTCCCCGCCATCAAGCACATCATCACCAGTTCCGCCATCTAGTTTATCGTTCTCGCTGCCCCCATCCAGGGCATCGTTCCCATCCCCGCCTTTGAGGTTATCATTCCCCGCTTCGCCGAATAAGTCGTCCACCCCGACTCCGCCATCGAGTTTATCGTTCTCCGTGCCCCCGCAGAGGTCATCATCTCCGGCCCCGCCGGTGATTTTGTCCTTCCCCGCCTGGCCGGATATGTCATCATTGCCATTCCCGCCATCTATCTTGTCATTCCCCTCGTTGCCCTCGATGCTATCGTTGCCCTCTCCG
>JACPPX010000115.1 GCA_016190785.1 Chloroflexota bacterium | reverse complement strand
TCATTCCGAGCGAAGCGAGGAATCTCTAGCAGGCCACGATTAGCAAAACCTCCACGGCCGCTTGGTTACACCGGGGCTTCGACTACTAAGAGAGTAAATGTAGGGGAGGTCCCGACACAGTCGGGATGGCCTCCCGCTATTCGTACCGCAGGGCCACGATGGGGTCCAGCCGTTGCGGAACGCCGAGCCAAGGCTGAAGGCGAACCGCGATTTCGGGGAAGGTTAGGATTTCAGGAATAGTATTGTGAAAGGAGTACGGCTATGCCCCTTCTCCGATCACTTCACTCAGGGCATCTCCCATAAATGCACGCGTTACTGAGAGTACGATCATAACCATAACAGTGACGAAAGGCAGCTCCGGTGCTTCAAATCCAACTAAGCGTTCAAGCATTGCCTCTCCAACGAGTCCCAGGAAGTAGGCTAATATGGCTATCCTTGCGGTCAACACCGCCCATCTAGACTTGACAATATAGAACTGGGCGAAGATCACAGCTGTTAAGATCACGGCTAAGGTGGCCAGGGCCGGAACTAAGAACGATGGCACAAAGTATTCTTTTAAGCTGCCCACACCCGTAGGGAAAACAAAAAGCCAATCCTCACCAGGAATCTGTATCAGCCCCACATAAGGTGTTGTGGCGAAACAACCCCTGAGAAGATTCGGCATGGTCTCACGATCCCAAGCGGCTAATGGCCCCCCGGCCAAAAATACAAACAAGACCAATCCGAAAGCCACAAGAACCACCAAAGAAGCCATGAAAAATACAGCATTAGTCAAGTTATGCAAAATTAACCTCTTAAAAAAGCGTAGGCCCTTCCGCTGAAATTCTCGCAAGGCTTGAAGCTGACGAGGGAAGAGTTTCAGACTGACTATGGAGGTGATAAGCAGCGGCAGCACGGAAAATTGCACATCGAACCATTCTAGGATAACAAGGAAGTAGATAAGTAGGAAAACGCCAAAGATCATCGCTGCAGTCAGGGCCTTAGAGTCCGCAACCCATACTGATTTCTGTTGGGCTGTGTTTATAATCATGAATACTCTCCGCTCGATCTCTTCCTTTAAAAGAATCTCGGCAAATTTACGGCTGGCTAGGAAAGTCCATCCCGCAAAGAACAGTGGCAAAGCGAATGATAACAGCCAAAAAATCATAGTGAAGAGCAACAAGTCTGCCACTTGCACCCGGCTCAAACAAAATAATAATTCTGCTTGTTCAGTGTTAGCAGCAAAAGAGAGGAAAGACCATATTATTGCCAGGGAGAATATTGCGATCGTAGTCACTAAAGCGATCAAGGTCCAAGCCGAAAAGAATACAGTGGCTCTAAACCAAAGTGAAATCCGCTCCCGCCAATAGTTATCCCAAACTGTAGTAATTTTTCTCGCCCCTGGTCCGCCCTGGACCAGTAGCCTGTTTTCCCTTGTCGCCTGTTGAGCCTGTAATACAAGGTCGGCAATCTCTCTTGTGCTGGGGGCTCGGGATGCAGCCCTTAGTCGCCTGTTGGTCTCCGCGAGGACTTCTGACAACCTTACTGGATCGCGAATAGAAATCTGGGCTATAGTGTGAATCCCTGAGGTTATGAGAAGAGTGAAAGTTTTTGGGTTCATCCCCTCCAGCAAAAGTAACTCGACTCTTTCGAGCACAAGCAAAATTTCAGCTTGGGATAGTGCCGCAGCCGTAGTAGAACTTTCCACTACAGATTTCTGCTGTATATAAAACTCAAGGAATTCGCGGACCGTGGTAATCCCCGCATCGGAGAACTGTTGTGCATACTCTGGACGATCAGGCAGTAACTTATCTATTTTTAGATCGAGGGAACTATCCATCTTTTCAAAGGTGGATGATGCTATAAAGACAAAAGCCTGTCAATTATGACAGGCATAGGTGCAGCACACTCGGTACCGTTTACTCGTACCGCAGGGCCACGATGGGGTCCAACCGCGAGGCGCGGAGCGCAGGATAAATGCCAAAGAAAAGCCCCACCGCCACCGAGAAGCCCGCCGCCAGGAGCACCGCCTGGGGGGAGACCAGAGCCACCAGATCCGGCACGAAATAGGTTATCGCCCCCGCCCCTAACCCACCGAGGAGGATGCCCACTATTCCTCCGGCGAGACTGAGGGTGACCGCCTCCACTAAGAACTGGAAAAGGATGTCCTGGCGCCGCGCCCCCACTGCTTTGCGTATCCCGATCTCCCGCGTCCGCTCCGTTACCGAGACGAGCATGATGTTCATGATCCCGATGCCCCCCACCAGCAGGGAGATGGCGGCAATCGCTCCCAGGAAAACGGTGAGGATACCGGTGATCTCTCCGAAGACGGCGACCACATCCTCCTGACTGATAATGGTGAAGTCGTCATCCGCGGAATAGATAATCCCATGCTCGCGGCGCAGGGTCTCCGCCACCTCTTCGATAGTCTCCTCCATAACTTGCTCATTAGCCGCCTGGACATAGATCGTGGAAAGCACCAACTCGCCACGGGAGTCCCGTTCGCGGAAGAGCCTCTCTTGGGCGGTCTGGAGGGGGATGTAAAGCAGGTCGTCGAGGTTGGCAAATCCCGTCCCCCCTTGGGGAGCCAAAACCCCGATGACTTGGAAAGAGATTCCGTTGATCTTGACCGTTTCTCCCACTATTGGCTGCTCCGCCGGAAACAGTTTCTCCGCCACCCGCGGCCCCAGGACCACAGCCCGCGATCCCTCCTGGTTGGGAGAAAGAAACTGGCCTTCCACTGGCTCAACGGTGCGCAGCAAAGTATATTCCGGAGTGGTGCCTAGGACCTGGGTAGTGTGCGACTTTTCCTTATAGGTTACCTCCACCACTCGGATCAGCCCCGGGACCACCAGGGAGGCGTGGGGGACATTACTCGGATTGGCCAGAGCGCGGGCATCGCCATTAGTCAGGGGAGTGGGAGAGGTCGCCCCAGCAAAGGTGCTGGAGGAGGTGCGCAAACCGCTGGGCCCGCCTTCCAGGCTTCCCGGAAGCACATAGAGCAGATTAGAGCCCAGGTTTTGTAACTGTTCTGTCACCAGTTCTTGCACCCCTTGGCCGATGGAGACCAGGGCGATGACCGCCGCCACCCCGATGACGATCCCCAGCATAGTCAGGGCCGAGCGCAGGAGATTGGCCAGAAGGCTATCCAGGGCTTCGCGGAGTCCTTCGATTATGCTCATCTTTTTCACTTTCGGTAGGCCATCCCGACTTTAGTCGGGATCATTCCGAGCCCCCACTCTTCTTTGTCATTCCGACCCCGACGGAGGAGGGGGAGGAATCTCTAGCAGGCCGTGCTCTCAAGCGTAAGGGTGCTCCATCCCCTTGCTGCTGCATCTTCTTATCCCTTCGCCCCTTTATCCCGATGTAATCGGGACAAGGGGGGAGAAGGTGAGGATGAGGGGGTGCCTGCGACTTCAGTCGGATGCCCGCCCATCCAACGCAAAGCTCTTCACGGACATAACTATGCTGTGCCCTCCAGCACCGTTCTATCTTCCAGCCGCTCGTCAGAGAGGATCAGCCCATCCTGGAGACGGATGATGCGCCGTGTGCGGGAGGCGATATAGGGATCATGGGTCACAAACACAACAGTAATCCCCTGCTCGCGGTTTAGCCTCTCCAAGATTTCCATGATCTCCGCCCCCGATTTGGAATCCAGGTTGCCGGTGGGTTCGTCAGCGAGAATAAGAGACGGGTTGTTGACCAAGGCCCGGGCAATGGCCACCCGCTGCTGTTGCCCCCCGGAGAGTTCGCTGGGGCGGTGGCCGATGCGTTCCGCCAATCCCACTGCTCCGAGGGCAGAGACTGCTTTTTCCCGGCGGCGATCCCCACCGCCGTAAAGCAGCGGGAGTTCCACATTGCGCAAGGCGGTGGCCCGGGGGAGGAGGTTAAAGGTCTGGAAGACAAACCCTACGGTGCGGTTGCGGATATGGGCCAATTGGTCATCGCTCATCCGCCCCACTTTTTTTCCCTCCAAAAAGTAATGCCCGGAAGTAGGGCGATCTAAACAACCCAGGATGTTCATCAGCGTGGATTTGCCGGAACCGGAGGGGCCCATAATCGCCATCAGTTCCCCCTGCTCTACTTGCAAGGATACCCCGCGCAGGGCCGGCACCTCAACTTCCCCCAAGCGATAAGTCTTGGTCAGCCCTTCAGCGCGGATCAAGGGCGCTTGGGCCATATTTAGTCTCCGCCTCCCAGAGAAAAGGTCCCGCCGAATATATTTCGTCCGGAGACGGGGCGGATAATGATTTCTTCTACCTCCGCCAAGCCGGCCAAAACTTGAGTGTAGGTTTCGTTTCGGGCGCCAGGGCTGATTTCTATCAATTCCGAGCCGGAGAGCGTGACCTTCTCCACATAGAACTTGCCTGTCTCGCGATCGACAATAACTGCCCGGTTGGGGACAAGAAGCGCGCCTTCAATCCGCTGCGTCTCGATATCCGCATCCGCGGTCATCCCCACCCGCAGCCGAGGATCAAGATCGTTGAGGATGACCCGCACGGTATAAGTCACTGCCCCACCTTCAATAGTTGCCGCCGGGGAAATAAAATCCACCGCGCCGGAAAGCTCAGCCTCCGGCAAAGCATCGAGGGTAACCATAACTTCCTGGCCGATCTGGATCTCTCCGATATCCACTTCATCCAGGTCCAATTCCACCCAAAGTTGGGTGAGGTCCACTATCCGCAAGGCTGGCGAACCGGGGGAGACCGTCTCCCCCTCCTGGATCATAACTTCGGCCACGGTTGCGGAGAAGGGAGCAAAGAGCTGAGAGCGATCCAACTGCAACTGGATTTGCTGCAAGGCCGCCGCCGCCCGGTCTACCTCGGCTTGCGCCTGAGCGATCTCCTCCGCCGAAGGCCCTTCCACAGTTAGGTTATAGTTGGCCAGGGCCTGCTCATATTCGATAGTCGCCTGTTGCAGGGCTACTCCCTGGGGGAGCATGCTGGCATTTGACTGCCACTTCACCACATCCCAGGCGGATTGGGCCTGTTGCAGGTTGATCCGCGCCAACTCCAACTGTGCCTCAGCCACGGCCATATCATCCGCGCTAGGGCCCTTCTTCACCTCCGCCAGCCGGGCCCGGGCCTGAGCCCAGGTGGCCTGGGCCTGCTCGATTTGCAGTTCTAGGTCCGCGGTGTCCAAGATAGCCAGAGTCTGGCCCTCCTCTACCTGCTCCCCTTCCTCTACCAAGACCTCGGCTACCTGCCCGGAGGTGGAGAAGAAGAGGTTGCGGTCCTCGGCGGCCACCACTTGACCACTGGCGCTCACCGTGGCCACCAAAGTGCCCTTGCTCACAGTCACCGTCTCTAATTCCTGGGCCGGGGCAGACGATCTCCGCCCACTGACAAAATAAAATAGCCCTAGTCCGACCAGAGCCAGAAGAGCAATCCCTAACCAAAATCTGCGACTCATGCTTTTCCTTTCTGTTCCTTCATTCCTGGATATTGAACATAGCCACCGCCAGGCTGATCATCACTCCCCCAAAGGCGGAAACGATGGCCAATTCCTGGAGCATGGAAAGTGGTTGCCCGAAGAGACTGGCCTGCAGTCCTAACTGGGGAAGCAGATCCAACACTTGTTGCGGCAGATTCTGGGACTCAAGGACCACCCGACGCAAGGGGTCAATGGCATAGGTGAGGGGATTGATCTTCACCAAGAAATCCAGCCACCCTGGGAGACCCTGCAAAGGGAAAAGGGCCCCGCTGGTAAAGATGAGGGGCAGGGTCACGAACTGCATGATTACCTGAAATCCCTCCATTGATTTCATGCGAGCGGCAATGGCCACCCCCAGGGAGGTCATGGCGAAGGCCGCCAAAAAGAGGAGGGGCAGCAATTTGATCACCAGCTCCACGCCTAGGGTGATCCCCACCAAGGGGGCGAAGACCAGCATCAAAAGCCCCTGCACCATGCTATTCGTCGCCCCGCCCAGGGTTTTCCCCAGGGCAATGCTTGTCCGGCTGACGGGAGCCACCAGGATCTCCTTCAAGAATCCGAACTCTCGATCCCAGACGATGGAGATTCCAGAGAACATCCCGGCCATGAGCACCGTCATGCCTACGACCCCTGGGAAGATAAATTTTACAAAATCGATCTGGCCCCCGCCTTCACCGCCCTGCCCGCCGAGCACTCCACCCATCGATCCCTTGAGACCGTTGCCGAAAATGAACAGAAACAGGATGGGCAGGCCAAAGGACCCAATGATGCGGGTTTTGTCCCGCCAGAAGCGGAGCACGTCCCGGTACCAGATAATGGCTATTGCCCTCAGATTTCCCATTTTTTCTCCTTAGCCTTTCTATCTCGAGAACATCCTTTCCCTTGTCATTCTGAGCGAAGCGAAGAATCTCCCTCTCCCTCACACCGTGGGACCGGACCCCTTCCTCGCGTGAAGCCTGCATTGGTAGCGTCGGGCTTCAGCCCGACGAACGACCTTCTCCCCTATGTAGGGGCGGGACCCGTGCCCGCCCTGTCTCTTCCCCTCTCCCCCTTGAGGGAGAGGGTGAGGGTAAGGGGTGCTTTCCCGACCTTAGTCGGGATCATTCTGAGTCCCGATGAAATCGGGACGAAGAATCTCTAGCAAGCCACGCCTATGCAGATTCTCCTCCCCTTCCGTACTCATAACTCACAACTCAAAACTTATAACTTAAAACTTTTCTTCCCTGTCCTTCTATCGCCTTCGCTGATATGACTCAGCCACCCCTTCGCCGATGTGGCTCAGCCACCCGCCTAGTGACTGCGTCCCCTCCATATCTTGGCCCTCTCCCGCATCCGATCCTTGACCGAGGCCTCTTCTTCCCGGATCTGGTGGCCGGTCAACTTCAAGAAAACATCGTCCAGGGTGGGACGGTGGACTTGCACTGCAAGCACCTCTACCGGTGCCTTGCGCACCAGTTGGGGTATGAACTCCGCCCCCCGCTGGATCTCGAAGCGCAGTCCATCACTCCCGTTTTGGGGAGAGAGGTTATACTCTGCCGCTAGGTGCTGAGCCATGGCAACATCATTTTGGGTTCTGAGGGTCACAATATCCCCGCCCACCAGGTCCTTGAGCTTATCCGGAGTATCCAGAGCCACGATTTTCCCGTAATCTATGATCCCAATGCGCTGAGCATGTTCCGCTTCGTCCATATAATGTGTGGTGAAGAAGATAGTGATCCCCTCTTTCTCCCGCAGATCCAGGATGTACTCCCAGATGTGTTTCCGCGTCTGGGGATCGAGTCCTAGAGTCGGTTCGTCCAAGAAAAGGACGCGGGGGTGGTGCAGTAGGCCGCGAGCAATCTCCAGGCGGCGCTTCATTCCCCCGGAGTAGATTTTGATCAGGTCCTTGCGCCTTTCCCAGAGTCCCAGCATCGTTAGGAGTTGCTCCTTGCGACTGGCCCTCTCCTCGCCGGGAACCCCGTAGAGCAGGGCGTGGAAATCAAGGTTCTCTTCCGCGGTGAGTCGATCATCCAGGGTGGGATCTTGAAAGACCAGGCCTAAAGAGCCTCGCACCTCATCCCGCTGGGTGACGACATCGAAGCCGTTGAGCCGCGCCCGGCCAGAACTCGGCTTGAGCAGGGTACAGAGCATATTGATGGTAGTGGTTTTCCCCGCCCCGTTGGGGCCAAGAAAGCCGAAGATTTCCCCTTCTTGCACTTCAAAAGAAACCTGATCTACGGCAGTCAGGTTGCCAAACTTTTTGACCAACTCTTCTACTTCAATGATTGCCATTTTTTTCTCCTGATTCTAGGGCATGTTAGTGGCGATGCCTTTGAGCAGAGCACCGATAGTGTAAGCCACCCCCGCCGCCAACCCACCGACGAGAAGCATCTCCACGCCGCTACGCAGAGGATTGAGTTTGGTGACCAGAACCTTGGCCGCTCCCAGGATAAACAGGGCCAGGCCGGAGAGGGCAACCGAGGTCGGGAAAGCGATGCTCGGTGCGACAGTAGTGAAGAGCCCGGCAAAATAAATGAGCAAGGGCAGAGAGCCGGCGAGGACGAAAGAAGAAAAAGTGGCCAAGCCACGGAGGAGGGGCTTCCGCTCATCGGGGAGCAACCCCAACTCCTCGACCATCATCGCTCGCACCCACAAGTCCTTATCCCGGCTTTTGATCTCCACCAAGTGGCGGGCATCCTCCTCGGAATAGCCTTGGTGACGGTAGGCCTCAAGAAGTTCCGCCTTTTCTCCCTCCGGAAATTTTTCTACCTCCCAGGTCTCGCGTTTCCATTCCCGATCGTAATATTCCCGCTCGCTGCGCGAGGAGAGAAAAGAGCCGGTGGCCATGGCGAAGCCATCGGCCAGGAGGTTGGCCAACCCCAGGATAAGGATCACCGGGGTGCCCAGTTGGGCTCCGGCCACCCCGCTGACCACGGCAAAGGTAGTGATGATCCCGTCCAATCCCCCATAGACCATGTCTCCCACATATTGGCTGCCTGCCCCTCCATGCTCTTCCGCCGCCTCGGCGATGCGCGCCAATTCATGGGCTTGGGCTGCGGCTTGGGCGTCGCCCCGGGCAAAAGCCTCTCGGGCCTGTTCTACTCTATCACTCATCGCTCGTCTCCAATTACCGAATAGCAAGCAATGGGCCTCTCTTCGTGGCCCTTGACTCTTTTGGTTGCGCTCATTTCATCACCCTTTCGGCTCCACCGGGTAATTTTACTCCTCCCTATCAACCTGCTCCGATATTTCGCGGAGAGCGTTTTCGAACCGAGTCATGCGCTCGGTGATCTTTTCTAAAAACTCGGTCACCGTCTCGGCGGGCATCAGGATCAGCCCCTTGCTCCCCGGCCCCCCCAATCCGCCAAAGATCATCAGTTTCACTCCCTGCTCCAGATGCAATTCCTCCCGCGCCTGGGCGGGGATCACAATCTGCCCCCGTTCACTAACCGTGGTTGAGCCGTAGAATTTGGGAAAATGCCGGTGTCGATCCATCTTCCACCTCCGGTGCGAAATATATGATTTACAAAACAAATCATATTATAGGCTTTTTGGCTCGCTTTGTCAAGTCTCAACCTAGATCCCATCCCGGGCCCAAGCTCGGGCAGGCGTAGAGCATAATGTAGGGGCGGGACCCGTGCCCGCCCTGTTTTTTCCCTCTCCCCTCTTCGCCCGCCGTAGTCCCGACTAGTCGGGACGAAGAATGGTGAGGGAGCGGGCGGAGGGCGCCGGGTTCTCTCATCCCGAGCCCACCTTTCTCCTGTCATTCCGAGCGAAGAGAGGAATCTCTAGAAAACCTTGCTCTGCGACTATCACTGAGACTAAGGTGAGTATTACTTCTTCTGTCATCCTGTGCCCGACGAAGTCGGGCGAAGG
>JACPPX010000112.1 GCA_016190785.1 Chloroflexota bacterium | reverse complement strand
AGACTGTACTCCCCGGAAAGACCTAAGGCTGCCACCCTTAAGGGAGGGGCGGCGCTAGCCGTGGAAAACAATGCTTCGGCTCCCCCTCCTTGCTGGAGGAGAATCTTTCCTTCTGGGGAGACCAGCGGCAATCGTCTGATCTGAGAGATCTCCGCTAGGGCTTCTTGGAAGGAAATCCGGGCGTCTTCCCAGGGGGGCCCGAAGGTGCTGGGGGCACCGCCGCGGGCCACGGCCCGATATTCCCCCTCCACCTTCTCGATGAGCGCCGCCCGGGTATTGGCCCTTCCCAGATCCGCGAGCAAATACATATTCAGTCCAGCCGCGCCCCGCGCAGGAGAAGAGCATTAGCCACCACAATTATCGAACTGGCCGACATGGCCAGGGCTCCCCATTGAGGTTGGAGAACAATGCCTAGGGGAAAAGCGATCCCCGCCGCCAGAGGGATGGTGATCAGATTGTACCCCGTGGCCCAGGCCAGGTTCTGCCGCATCTTACTGACCACTGCTCGGCTGAGGCGGATAAGCCTTCCAATATCCCGCGGGTCGTTGCGGACCAGCACCACCTCCGCCGACTCCACCGCTACATCCGTCCCCGCCCCGATAGCGATACCAATATCTGCTTGGGTGAGAGCTGGGGCGTCGTTGATCCCATCCCCCACCATTGCCACCCGCTTCCCCTGCTTTTGCAATTCTTGGATCTTTTTCGATTTATCCTCAGGAAGCACTTCCGCAAAGTAAGTATCCAGGCCCAGCTCCTTAGCTACATAGGCTGCCACCGCCTTGTGATCTCCGGTGAGCATCGCCACCTCTACCCCCAATTCTTTCAGCCCTCGCACCGCATCGTGGGATTCCTCGCGGACCAGATCTGCCAGGGCGATTGCCCCTTGTAATTTCTCATTCACGACGAGATAAACTACAGTTTTACCCTGAGCAGAAAGATCATCGATCATCTTATCATTTTGCGGCGGAGTCAGGCCCAGTGATTTTAGGAGAGCGCGATTTCCGACATGGATTATCTTTCCATCGAGAGATGCTTTGGCCCCCTTGCCGGGTATGGCCGAAAAATCCTTAGCGCTCTCAAACTTAATCCCTCCCTCTTTTGCCCCGCGAACCACCCCCTGGGCGATGGAGTGTTCAGAGTTAGACTCCACTGCCGCTGCGGCCCGCACTATCTCCTCTTGGCTCCAATCGCCAAAGGGGATGACCCCGGTGATTCCAAATTGTCCCTGGGTGAGGGTCCCGGTTTTATCAAAGACGATAGTGTTAATGGTCAGAGCCGACTCCATTACCTCCGCTTTTTTGATGAGCATCCCATTCTTCGCCGCCAGGCCGGTAGAAATAGTGGTCACCGTAGGAATGGCCAGCCCCAGGGCGTGGGGACAGGCAATGGTTACCACGGTTATGGCCAGGGTCAGGGCAAAGACAAAAGGCTGGGTTTCTTGGGGAGCGATAAGCGACCAGAAAAGGAGGGTTCCCAGACCAACAAAAACCGCGATTAAAGTTAGATAATGGGCGGCTTTATCTGCCAAAAGTTGGGTATGGGGTTTGGAGGCCTGGGCCTCTTTCACCAGATTTATGATCTGGGCCAGGGCTGTTTCCTCCCCAGTTTTACTCACCCGAACCCTTAGGGCGCCCTCGCCATTTATCGCCCCGCCGATGACCTCGTCCCCCGGGGATTTGCTAACTGGGCGGGACTCTCCGCTGATCATCGACTCATTCACCCCACTTTCTCCCTCCTCCACAATGCCATCAATGGGTATTTTTCCCCCGGGCCGCACCAGGACTCGATCCCCAACTTGCAATTGGGCGGTGGGCACTTCGTGGATCATATCCCCATGGATCATATTCGCCGTGGGGGGAATGAGTTTCACCAGTTCCCCCAAAGCCCCCGCCGTGCCCCGCACCGCCCGCATTTCCATCCAGTGCCCAAAGAGAAAGGCGACGACCAGAGTACTGATTTCCCAGTAGAAATCGATGCCGGTGAAGATAAAAGTGCTGCCTACGCTAAAAATGTACCCGGAGCCGATGGCCAAAGAGACCAGAACATCCATCCCCAATTGGCCGGTCGGCAAGGACTGGAGGGCACCCTGGAAGAAAGGCCAACCCCCATAGAAGACTACCACTGAAGCCATGGCAAAGACCAGATAGTTGAGCCCCGGGAATTCAAGGGAATATCCGAAAAACTCTTGGACTGTGAGGGATAGGACGAGGATAGGGATGGTGAGGATCAGAGTCAGGAAGAAGCGGCGCTTGAAATCCTGCTCCATCATCGCATGGTGATCATGCTCCATGTCAGGAGACGGACCATGCTCCATATGGGCCATGTGCTCACCGTGTTGCATTCCGGCCATATGCTTCCCGTGTTCAGTCTGGGCTTGGTGCTCGCTTTTCATTTCATGGCCCTGGTGCTGGGCATTCATCCTGCCCCCCTTGCCACCTTTGCTACTCTAGCGCCTGTTTAGCATCGCGCACTGCTGGCATCGAATAGCAAACCTGGCTTTGGCAAAAGAGCTAATTTGGACTCAGGATATGAGACCTAGCCAATCCCCTAGTAAGAATTGTAACCTTTCCAGCAAGAGGGAAAGCCGGGATATGGCCAGGTTGGCAAAAAGGGCCCCTAAGGTAATCATGATAAAGCCGCGGCCCAAGCCAAAGACAATTTGCTGGGGCATGGATTTTCGAGAGCGGGCGGTAAAATTGAAATAGGCCAGGGTCCCCAGCGTCCCCACAACCAGAAGCAGGTTATCCAGGGCTGAGGTCAGGCCACTGGTGCCCGGCCCCAGATCCGCTGGAGATAGGGAGACGATGGTATCCCTCACCTGGGGGAGAAGGGATGAACTCAGACCGCCCCCGATGGCCAATGCCGCCCCTACTCCAAAGAGAAAGGCGAGACTTACATTTCCCACCCAGGATAAACTCCGACTCACCTTGAAAAAGAGCAGAAGCCCCAAGCCCAGGGGGACAAAAAGATGCCAATTGGCTTGCGGAGCTTGGGCCAAGGGAGTCACCAGCCGGGGGAGCAATACTTGCTGCACAGCCACTACTGTGGCATAGGCCAGGGTGGTGCCCACCAAGAGGTGCTCCGCCAATCTAAAAAGGGGATTATCCGAAAGGAGAAAACTGAAAACCATCAGGGTGAGTATGGCCGCGGCCCAGGTGCCCACCACTTCCGGGGTCATCTTGGCTTTCTCCCCAAGAAATAGGCAAAGTTGCCCAAAATTATGAGCAAGACCAGGGCCGCTTGCCCCCAGGACTGGGCGGCGACTCCCAGACTAGCCCGGCCCGGCAAGCCGGTGATCCTCTCATACTCTGCCGCCCCCACCAAGCCACTCAACAGTCCAACAATTTGCCGCGAACGAAGGTATGGCCGGGCCGCAGGATCGGCCTGGGCACTCACCCCCGCCACCATTCTTTTCTGAAATGGAGTCTGTATTTGTTCCACCCACAGCCGTAGGTTATCCTGGCTTCCGGCCAGAACAACGATTAGATCCACATTTTGAAGGGAGGAGAACCCTTGGGAAATGGCGTACCATGCAAAACCTTTGCCTTCCAGGTAATCGCGAGACAGGGCGAAGAACGACCCCCGGGCCAGAGCCCGCAGGCCCGCCTCCCCTCCAGCAACATATCCTAAGTTCAAATAATCAACCCCGTAACTGTATCCTTCTACCGCCAGCGTGTCTTGCAGGGCCTGTTGGGCCAGGGCCGGGCCTTGGGGCGTCAGGCTGACGCTCAGCACCTTAGCTCCCTGCGCTCCCAGGTGACGGAGGATGGCCCGCGCCTGGGGAAGCATCTCCGCCGCCACCGTGGGATCATAATCGTGGGCGATAAGCACTTTGCTTCCCGCTGGTAAAGCGTTCAGGGCATCATAAAAACTCCTGGCTCCCGGAGAAATGGATGTTCCTGTGTCAAGAGAACCACCGGAAAGAAGAGGAACGATTATCGCCACCGCCACCGCCAGATAAATGATCCATTCTGTCCTCCGCGCCGGAGTGGGGCGGGGCAGCGCTTTGGGAGTGGGGCGAGCTTGGGTGACGATTTTATGAAACAGCGCGGCCTGCTCCGATCCCGCGGCCGCTGCCGTAGCCAGGAGGCCGGAGGGTGGGGGATACACCGCTTCTGCGACCCCAGCCGGAACCTCCTCCGCTGCAGGCATTTCCTCCTCCATACCCGCCGGGATTTCCTCTTTCTCCTCGGGGAGCACCTCTTCCACAGGGAGAAAATCGAGTTCTTCCGGAGAAGGCTCTGGAGAAACTTCCTCGCCCGGCCCTGCAAATTCTGGAGGGGTCAAATCCGGAGGTGGCTCCTCTTCTTCTCCAATCCAATACTCTTCGGACGGCGGTTGCTGAGCGGTTATTGACTGGGCAACCTCTTCTTGAGCTTTTTCTTCCCCTATGGGCTCGGCCAGTTCTGGCTCGTGGCCAGTAGGTTCAGAGGTTGATTCGGCAATCGGCTCGGATGTCTCTTCTTCTCCAGAGGGGGCCACCAATGGTTTGAGCCGCGCCCCGCAATTACTGCAGATTTCTAGCTCGGGAGGATTGAAGTGGCCGCACATCGGGCAACGCACCCCTTCTTCCGCTTCCAAGCGGGCCCCGCAGTTGTTGCAGAACTTGCTCCCTTCGCGGTTAGCCGTCCCGCAGACCGGACACCAAATCGTTGATGGCATCTAATCCTGTCAACTATTCCGAATAGGGTCGGTCAATGCCCATCACTATCCGCAGGCCGGTGGCCACCGTCCCCAAAGCCACCCCGATGAGAATTCCCCGCGCTCCGGCCGTGGCCGGGATGCCCAGCACCCAATCCTTGAGCCCGGGTAGGCCCTCCCAAATGCTCGCCGCCTGGGGCAACTGCCCCAAAAGAACGATGATGGCCGCGGCGACCATTAGCAAACTGGAAATACTCCGCACTCGGAAGGTGCGGTACAGGGCAGAAGCCATATAGAAAACCAGGAGGGCGAAGATGCTGGCTTGGAGCGGTGCCTGGACATAGGTGAAAATCGCCGCCACCAGCGGCTCTTGGGGACCGGCCGGGCCAGAAAGCCCCGCGGCCAAAACGAGAGCGGCAACAATCAAAAGGGAGAGACTGTAGGGCCAACCCTCATCCCGGGCGGCGATGCGCCGCAGGTGTGATCCTAAAACGCTGGCCACTCCTAAAAAGAGGGCAAAAACCGAAAGGAGGATGGCCCAATCCACCAGCGTTCCCCCCACCGCCTCCAGGAAAGGGCCCCCCAGGAAGAAATCGACCAGCACCAGGATCCCCACCCCGATGGCCACCGCCGTGGGGATACCTCGCCTCAACATTTTTCAGGCTTTCTACTGCTCAGGAGCTGATATCCGGCCCGCAATCGACGACCTCCACAAAATCGGCAAACAGCCCTAAAAGACGGTCAAGGCCAAGACCCCTAGGACCACTGCCAGGATGATCGCTCCTCGCAACCAATCCTGTACGCGGAGACTGGCCAAGTGCCCCGGCTTAGCCGAAAGATAGGCTCCCCCAGCATAGATCTCCTCCCCCCACAGGGGTTCATCCATCGTGACCTGCACCAGAGGTAGGATCTGAGGCGAGGAAGTGCCACCAATCTGCTTTATCCCCCGCCGCGCTCCGTTTTCTCCCAGAAGGAGAAACTCCTCTCCAAACGAGCCGACGAGAATATTGGCTCCAATTTTCTCGCGGGAGATAATCCCCATCGCCCCCGCGGCATAGGCCGCCCGCTCCGGAGAGATGAGTCGCACCTGGCGAGGATCATACCCCTCCCCATACCCCAGCCGAGTATAGACCCGCCGCAGGATCTCCTGGGCTACCGGAAAGAGTGTGGGGTCGGCCACGGAGACAATCAGCGGCACCCCCACCCCGGCCAGCCGGTCGGCGACCCGCTCCAAGACCTCCAGCCCGGCCAGGGTATCGGCGGTGGCCACGGCCCCAATCCCTTGGGTGCCCAGCGAGAGGTGCACCGCCTGACCTTTTTCAATGGCCGCCGCCAGGTATCGGTCCAATTCCGCAAAGGCGGAAATAGAGCGGAGAGCAGGTCTGGCTATTTCTTCCCGAGCCCGGCGGTTGTAGACTAAGAGCAGGGCAAAGAAGGACAAGAAAAATGAGAGGAGGATAGCCGATTCCAGGGAAATCCCCAGATTTTCAAAGAAGGCAGTAATCCCTTCCATAACCTATTCTCTATCTTGCGGCGCACTAGGCAAATCGCCACGCAACTCCAAAATCAGACTTTGGAGAGCAGAGGGATCCTCGAGAAGTGCTGCGTACTTATGCGCCACCTCTCCCAGAAATGGGGAAGCGAAGATCAAGACCTGGCTACCTAGGAATGAAAGGGGGCGGTGGCCTTCTAAAAAAAGCAGGGCGGGCTCGGCCAGGCCTAGCTCCTTTATCCGCTGCGCCAAATCAGTGGCCATTTCCTCTTTTTCTCGCGGAGTTATGTCCATAGTTTGATATATCGACTTAAAGCGAGTATAACATCTACTTCTAGCAATTACAAGATTTTTCCCAAACTCCGACTAGACAAGCGGAGCATATTTAATTAAAATGGAAGAAGTGTCCGAGCTAGAACAACTCCACGGAGAAGTCCGGGTTTGCCAACTCTGCATCCTCAGCCAATCGCGGCGCAACGCCGTCCCCGGAGAAGGCCCCGAGAAAGTAGATATCCTCTTTGTGGGAGAGGGCCCCGGCTTCCATGAAGACCAACAGGGCCGCCCTTTCGTTGGCCCCGCCGGCCAGTTCCTCAACCAACTTTTAGAGGGCATCGGCATCAAACGAGAACAGGTTTATATAACCAATGTCGTGAAGTGCCGCCCCCCCGGAAACCGGGATCCCCTTCCCGAAGAAATTGCCGCCTGCCACCCCTATCTCGTGCGCCAGATTTCCCTCCTCAAGCCGAAATTGATCGTCACCCTGGGACGCTACTCCACCGAGCAGTTTTTCCCCGGAGTCCAGATTTCCAAAATCCGCGGCCGGCCCAAAAAGATGGGAGGGATCATCTACTACCCGATGTTTCACCCCGCCGCCGGTCTCCATCAGCCCAGGTGGCGCAAGGTGATCGAAGAAGACTTTGCCCGCATCCCCCAACTCCTCAAAGAAGCCGAGAAATTGGGAGAAGATAACGAGCCGCCATCGGACAAAGCCGAGCAATTGAGTTTGCTTTGAAAAAACTGTTCAGGCTAACCATCCACACTTGGCGAGACAATGCCTGATAATTGTTCGTCAAAGGACTGGATTACTCCGTGGCTAAAAAGCGCCTAAGAGTCATTCCCCTGGGCGGATTGGGGGAGATCGGGAAAAACATGCTCGCCCTGGAGTACGGTGACGCCCTCCTGGTCATTGACTGCGGGGTGATGTTCCCCACCAGTGATATGCCGGGCATTGATCTCGTCATCCCCGATATGCGCTATATTTTTGCCCACCGCCAAAATCTTCGCGGGGTGATCATCACTCACGGCCACGAGGACCACATCGGGGCTCTCCCCTTTCT
>JACPPX010000001.1 GCA_016190785.1 Chloroflexota bacterium | reverse complement strand
ATCGCCCAGTTGCAGAAACTGTGCCGCCAGCCTTCCATCGCCGCCGAAGGGGTGGGGCTGGAGGAGGCGGCGCAAATGGTGATGGAGATGCTCCAAGCCCTGGGGGCCAAGGTGCAGGGCATTCCGGTGGATGGCGGGCCAAAGATGGTCTTTGGGGAATTGGGGGAAGGAAAGAAGACCCTGGCCTTCTACGACCATTATGATATCCAGCCTCCCGACCCCCTGGAACTGTGGAAATCGGACCCTTTCGCCGCGGAAATCCGGGAGGGGTATATGTATAGCCGGGGGGTGGCGGACAACAAGGGGGACTTGGTGGCCCGCATCTGCGCGGTGGATGCTTATCAGAAAGCGGTCGGCCCCCTGCCCTTGCGGATAAAGTTTATCATCGAGGGTGAGGAGGAGGTGGGGAGCACCCACCTGGAGGAGTTCGCCAAAAAGAACAAGGATTTGATAGGGGCCGATGCCATGATCTGGGAAGGGAGCGGGAAGGACCCTTCGGAGCGGCCCTTCCTATATTATGGGATGAAGGGCCTGGCCTATTTCGAACTCCGCGCCAAGGGGGCGGACCATGACCTGCATTCTTCCTGGGGGACGGTGGCGCCGGACCCCGCCTGGCGGCTGACCTGGGCACTCTCCACCCTCAAAGACGAAAAGGAAAACATCCTGGTGGAGGGGCTGATGGAGCACTTTGCCCAGCCGGAAGAGAAGGATATGGAGTTGCTCCGCCAGGCCCCTTTCGACGAGGAGGGATACCGCAAAAGTTTTGGGATTGCTAAATGGTTGCAGGGCTGGTCGGGATTGGACCTCAAGGTCCGCCACTATCTGTGGCCAACCTGCACCATAAATGGCATCAAGACCGGCTACCAGGGGCCGGGGACCAAAACCGTGCTCCCTGCTGAGGCCATGGCCAAGGTCAGTTTCCGGTTGGTGCCGGACCTCACCCCAGAATTGGTGGCTAAACTACTGCGCCAGCACCTGGACCGGCGCGGATTTAAGGATATAGAGGTCGAGCTCCTGAATGGCGAGTTGCCGGCTAAGGGGCCGGTGGATTCGGCCATTGCCCAAGCCGATCGCCGGGCAGTAAAAGAGGTTTACGGCCAGGAGCCCATCATCTACCCTATGGTGGCGGGCACAGGGCCGATGTATCCCCTAAGCACCATGCTGGGAATCCCGGTGAGTTCGGGGATGGGGGTGGGCCATGCCGATGACCGCATCCACTCCCCCAACGAGAACATCCGAGTGGAGGATTACATACAGGTTATAAAGTACAATGGAGTGCTGATCCAGAAGTTCGCGGAAGGCTGACACCAGGCGAGGCTGGGTAGGAAATATTGTGGGGGGAGGGGCTTGTCCCCTCCCTTTGTTATTTGTCATTCGGGAGGCCACAAGGGCCTCCCTACCGGCAATCAACCTCGGCGAAAATAGAGATCCTTCGCTGCGCTGAGGATGACAACACCCCCTCATCCTCACCTTCTCCCCCAGGGGGGCGAAGGGATTTCCCTCCAACCCTATCCCTCTCCCTCAGGGGGAGAGGGGGCATGGGCAATGAATTTTACCATCACCGCCCAATCCCTGCCCTGGAAATCGCGGCGGGAGACCGCCTCTTGGTGATAGCCATGATTCTCATAGAAAGGCTGGGCCGGGGAGCCAAGTAAAGTAATGAGCCGCAGTTTGTGGCACCCCTCCTGGCGGCATATCTCTTCGAACCTGTCTATGAGTTGGCCTCCCACTCCCCGCTGGCGATAATCGGTACCCACAATCAATTCCTCCAGTTTCCCCACTCCGCCCTCGATTTGGAAAACTGCGGCCCCCACCACCACCTCCCCTTGATATGCGGCCAGGGAGTAGGTTTGCTCGGCCCATATCTCCTGGGTGTGGCCTCCAAACTGCTCCAGGTCGAAGGGCTCCCATTCCCGGTCCAGAAAATCTTTGACCACTTCTTTCTCTACTTGCAGGATTTCCATCTCTGCCCCGCTTAGCTATGAGAGCAATCTAGCATCTCTCCCCAACCATAGCAATCTCCTTGACGGGGGAAGATTGACTCCGTTATAATTTAATTCTGATGAATAATGTTTTCCCTTTCACTGCAATAGTCGGCCAGGAGGAGATGAAACGGGCCCTGGTCTTAAACGCGGTCAACTCTCAGATCGGAGGAGTGCTCATCCGCGGGGAGCGGGGCACCGCCAAATCCACTGCCGTACGCGCCCTGGCCGCGCTGCTCCCCGAAATAGAGGTAGTAGCGGATTGCCCCTTCTCCTGCGATCCCCGCCGCCCGGAGACTTATTGCGATACTTGCCGCGAGCGAACCGCCCGGGGGGAAGTCCTACCCATCGCCAAACGGCGCACCAAAGTTATCGATCTGCCGGTGAGCGCCACCGAGGATCGGGTGGTGGGCACCCTAGATATTGAGAAGGCGATTAAAAAGGGCGAAAAGCGATTCGAAGCCGGGGTTCTGGCCGCGGCCAATCGGGGGCTGCTCTATGTAGATGAAGTCAACCTGCTCGACGATCATGTGGTGGACCTGCTTCTCGATTCGGCGGCGATGGGGGTGAATGTCGTGGAACGGGAAGGGATTTCTTTCTCCCATCCCGCCCAATTCATCCTGGTGGGGACCATGAACCCCGAGGAGGGGGAACTCCGCCCCCAACTCTTGGATCGCTTCTCCCTCTGTGTGGAGATCTCGGGGATAACTGACCCCCAGGCACGGGTAGAGATTTTGGATCGGCGCATCGCTTTTGAGCGCGATCCTGCCGGATTTTACGAGGAGTGGCAAACGGAGGAGCAGAAATTGGCCGAGGAAATCACGCGGGCGCAGAAACTCCTTCCCCGTGTCACCTATTCCCCGCAGGACCTGTATGCCATCGCCCAGATGACCGCCGAACTGGGGGTGGACGGCCACCGCGCGGATATTGTTATCCTCAAGGCGGGATTGGCTCATGCCTCTCTACGGGGCAACCTCATCCTCGAGTCCCAGGATATACTCCTCGCCGCAGAATTGTCCCTCATCCATCGCATTAAGAAGAGGCCGCTGGGAGAAGATGGGGGTTCGGGGCCGGAGTTCAAGCAAACTCTGCAAAAGACCCTGGCTGTCCCTCATCAACCGGCACCGGCGCCAACCCCGAGGATGACCAAAAAAGCATCAGACCAGGAAATTTTGGATGAGGATCAACCTTATCCCCCTCCTCCCCCGGCACCGCGGCCGGATGCTAACCCCGAGCACTCCCAGCCCAGTCAGGGGACCCCGCAAGCCAAATTCCAGCCGGGAACTAGTTTTAAGCCGCGGCGAATCACTACCCCCATCGACCGGGCCACCCGCAACTCTCCCGGCAAACGGAGTCTGACTCGCACCGACCGCAAAAGGGGACGCTACATCCGCTCCCGGCCGATGTCGGAGCGGGTGGAGGATGTGGCCTTCGATGCCACTCTCCGCCAGGCGGCACCCCATCAGAAGGAGAGAAAACCGCAGGGCCAGGCGGTCGCCGTAGAGAAAGAGGACCTGCAACGCAAAGTACGAGTGCGGAGGACCAGCAACTTGATCCTCTTTGTGGTCGACGCCTCCTGGAGCATGGCCGCCCAGGAGAGGATGATCGCCACCAAAGGGGCCATAATGTCTCTGCTCCAGGATGCTTACCAGCGGCGGGACCGGGTGGGAATGATTGTCTTCCGCAAAGCGAATGCGGAACTATTACTCGCTCCCACCAGCAGTGTACACACTGCCGAAGACTTGCTGCGGGAAATCCCGGTGGGAGGGAAAACTCCCCTCTCCGGTGGACTGCACTTGGCCCATGAAATATTTACTCGGGAACTGAGGAAACGACCCGCGGAAAAGCCGCTGATGATTCTCCTCACCGATGGGGCGGGGAATGTGGCCATGGGCAATATCTCTCCGCGAGAGGAAGGGAGGCGGATCGCACAAAAACTACGCCAAAGCCAAATTCGCTCGGTGGTGATTAACACCGAACACCGTGCCTTCGACCGCGGCCTGGCCCAGGAACTGGCCCAGCACCTGGGCGGGGAGTGCTACACCCTAGAGGAGCTAGCCAGCCAATCTATCTATCAGGCTCCTAGTCGGCGAGTGAGCCATTGACTACAGCGATTCCCGGTTTAGCAGTTGGCCCGGCACGGCACTAGCCGGGTTTTTATTAACCGAGGTCCTGTTCAATAAATAGATCACAATGACCCAAAAAAGAATCCTGGCTGATCTCTCCCTATTTCTCCTCGCTGCCATCTGGGGAAGTACCTTCGTCCTGATAAAGGGGGCCCTGGCCCAGGTGGGGGTTTTCACCTTCCTCGCCCTCCGTTTTTGGATCGCCACCATTGCTTTGGGGGGCTATTCCCCCACTAGGTGGCTCAGGCTGCCGCGGAGAACGGTCCTGGCCGGGGGGATGATCGGCCTTTTCCTCCTAGGAGGATATGTCTTCCAATCCTGGGGACTAATTTTCACCTCTGCCTCCAAAGCGGGATTCATCACCGGACTCTATGTAGTGATCGTCCCCTTTCTCTCTGCCTGGTTCCTGCGCCGTCCCCCGGATAAGCAAGCGGTTCTCGGGATCAGCATGGCCACGCCCGGCCTATTCCTCCTCTCCTTACAAGAAGACTTCTCCTTGGCCCCCGGCGATTTATTAGTTGTGGCCAGCACTTTCTTCTGGGCCTTTCAGGTAGTGGCCCTGGGGCGCTATTCCCCGGAGATGGATTCCAGGGATTTGGCCTTCCTGCAAATCGTCGTCGTCGCTCTGGCTACGACACCGCTGGCTTGGGTCCTGGAGAAGCCTAGTGGTGGATTTGGCGAAGAGGTATGGTTCACCGTCTTTTTCACTGGGGTTCTGGCTACTGCCTTGGCCCTCTTGGTCCAGGTTTGGGCACAGCGCATCACCTCCCCTACCCGCACCGCCCTGATCTTGACCGCCGAGCCGGTTTTCGCCGCTCTCTTCGCCTACCTTCTGGCGGGAGAAAGGCTGGGGCCCCGCGAGATTTTAGGCAGCCTGCTCATCCTCCTGGGGATGCTGGTCGCCGAGATCCCAATCAGGCGGGAGTCCAAAGCAAAGTCTTAATCGGAGAGCTATGGTGGTATAATTGGCCTGTGGGAACCATTCTGAACACAATAACCGTAATCTTAGGCGGCTCCCTAGGGACCATTCTCGGCCACCGCCTGCCGGATAAGACGCGGGAGACGGTACTGCACGGCCTGGGGCTTTTGACCCTGGTCATCGGGGCGAGCATGGCCCTGCAAAGCAAAAATATCCTCCTCGTCCTGGGGAGCGTGCTCAGCGGGGCCCTGCTCGGGGAGTGGTGGAGGATCGAGGAAAGGCTAGAGAGCCTAGGACAGTTGCTGGAAAAGCGATTCTCATCAACTGCTAACCCAGAGGCCCCCTCCCTGAGCCGCGGGTTTGTGGTGGCCAGCCTGATATTCTGCGTGGGGCCGCTGACCATCCTCGGCTCACTCCAGGACGGGCTCACCGGGGATTTCACCTTGCTGGCCATTAAATCCACCCTGGATGGATTTGCTTCTCTTGCCCTAGCCTCCACCCTGGGCATGGGAGTGGCTTTTGCCTCTTTCACCGTGCTTATCTATCAGGGGAGTCTGACCCTGGCCGCGGGAGTCCTCGACCCCCTGCTCAGCGAGAGCATGATTAGGGAGATGACCGCTACCGGAGGTGTTCTCATCCTGGGGATAGGTTTCCTCCTCTTGGGGGTGGTCAAAATCCGCATCGCCAATTTTTTACCGGCCATCGCCATTGCCCCACTATTAGTCGCCCTACTCGGCCGGCTGGGCCTCGGCTTGTAGAGAGCAACTATCTAGTGCCAAGGAAATTCAGTAAACAAATTACAGATATGGAGAATAAAAATGGCTGAAAATAAGAAAGAAGATGTTGCGGTCTTTATTGACTTCGAAAACATCTATATCTCGGTGCGCAACGAGCATGCCACTGATCCCAACTTTGAACTGCTCATGGACAAGTCCTCCGACTTTGGGCGGGTGATCATCGCCCGGGCTTATGCCGACTGGTACCGCTACCCGCGGGTAACCAGCGCCCTCTACGCCCACTCCATCGAGCCCATGTATGTCCCTACCTATTACTACGAGCGGGAGGATACCCGGGCTGGAGCCCAGAAGAACAGCGTGGATATCCACCTGGTGATCGATGCCATGAAGACCCTCTACGGTTACCCCAATATCTCTACTTACATCCTCGCTACTGGAGATCGGGATTTTATCCCCTTGGTGAATACTATCCGCCAATACGGCAAGAAAGTGGTAGTCATTGGGGTATCTGGGGCGGCCTCTACCCACCTCGCCCAGAGCGCAGATGAGTTCATCCTCTACCGCCAGCTACTGGACGAGGGCCAACCCATAGAAAAACCGAAAGACATTTATAAGACCCTGGTGGAGGCAGTGCATCTCGCCCGGAAAAGAGGAAACCTAATCACTTTTGCCACCCTCAAACTGGTGATGATGGAGCTTTTGGGTGGCTTTGAGGAGAGAGACTACCGTGATGCCCAAGGCAAGCCTTTCACCTCCTTCAAGGATTTTGCCCGCGAGGCTGAAAAGAAAGGAATGATCCAGATCTTCACCTCGGGCACGGTCAACGAGGTATTCCTCCCCGGGGAGGATCCCTATAAGCTAAGCCACTTCGTCTCCGAGCCCCCGGGCGAGATGGAACGGGAAGTGATGGAGAAGGCCGAAGAGGAGGGGGAGGCTATGGAGTTCACCCCCGAGCATTGGAAGGTTTTCCGGGATATGATGCAGCAGTTCGATGAGCCGGTGCTCTTTGTTCAGATTTACAACACCCTGCGCGGTTTGCGCAACCAGGAACTGATCGACCTCTCCAATACCCAGATCAAAATGATGATCAAACAGGCCATCAGCGAGGGGATGCTGACCCGCATCAGCCGCGGCACCCACCGTTATTACCAGCTCAATCCGGACCATGCGCTTGTCGCCGCTGCGGCCAAATCGCAAAACTCCTCTTAGAGATAGGGGGGAGATGGGCCAAAAATTAAAGCTGATTGTAAATCCCGCCGCTGGCCGGGGGGATGTAGGCAAGCGGATGCCGATTATGCGGGAACTGCTGACCAGCCATGGTCTGGATTTCACCGAAGAGTGGAGCCGAACCCCGGGGGAGGCTATCTCCTTAGCCCGCCAAGCCGCTGAGGATGGCTATCCCATTGTAGTGGCCGTGGGGGGGGATGGGACGGTGCAGGAAGTGGCCAATGGACTGCTCACTGCCGATAAGGACTCGGTGGTTATGGGCATTCTCCCCATCGGCTCGGGGAGTGACTTCGCTTACAGTGTGGGCATCCTTCCCGACATGGCCCAGGCTTGCCGCATACTTCGGGATGGGGCGATCCAGGCGATAGATGGAGACCACATTGTTGAAGAAGGATTTTCCACTGGGGTGATCCGAGCGGTGGATGTGGGCCAGATTGTGGGAGAACGCTACTTTACCAATGGGGTAGGGATCGGGTTCGATGCCCAGGTGGCCATCGAGTCCCGCAAAATCACGCAGTTGCGTGGCTTCTTAATTTATCTTTTAGCCGTTTTCCGCACCCTTCGCGACTACGAGTTGCCCAAGGTCACCCTTGATCTGGACGGGAAAAAGTGGGAGCAGACCATCACCCTGGCCACAGTGGCCAATGGACGGCGCCACGGCGGAGGGTTTCTGATCACCCCTGGCGCCAAAGTCAACGATGGCCTCTTCGAGATTTGCATCGGAAGAGGGCTCAACCGCCTGGGGATTTTGCAACTCCTGCCGCAAGTGATTAAGGGCACCCATATCGATAAAGAGCCGGTGACCATGGCCCGGGCTAGGCGGGTAGTCATCGAGTCCGAGGATCCCCTACCGGTCCACGCCGACGGGGAAATCGTGGCCACTGCCGCACACCGCCTAGAGATGGAACTGCAAGCTGGGAGGCTGCAGGTCATTGTCGGTCCGGAGGGGTCCGGGCTTTGAGCAGCGGGATGCCCCATTCGGAGATCATGGTTAAAAAGTCGAGCGAATCAAAATTAATCAGAACCGGTCTAGTTTCTTTGTTGGCCATATCCTGCTTTATTTTCCCGGCATTGGCTTTTGCCGCTCCTACTGCCCAGAGCACCCCGCCCCAAATCTCCGATAACCTGCTGGCGATGGGCCTCTTGGCCTTCATCGCCGGGGTGCTGAGTTTCACCTCCCCCTGCACCCTCCCCATTCTCCCCGCCTATTTCGGATTTGCCATCCAGGCCGAACAGAAAAAAGTCACGCCGCTGACCGTGGCCTTCTTCCTCGGTTTGGGCACCACCTTCGGGCTCTTGGGGGGGAGTGCCACCCTTTTGGGGAGCCTGCTTCGCCAATACCGAGAGGTGCTCATCACTATGGGGGGAGTTTTGATTATCATCCTCGGGGTGTTCACTGTCTTCGGGAAGGGCCTCCCCTGGTTCCATGTGCAGAGCCAGCCACGGGCCACCCTGCGGGGATCCTACCTATTCGGAGCCACCTTTGCCTTTGGCTGGACGGCGTGCATTGCCCCTGTCCTGGGGAGCCTCCTCATACTGGCTTCTACCGTGGAGTCGGTCTACCAGGGTATGCTCTTCCTATTTATCTACGCCATGGGCCTCGGCCTGCCGCTTATCCTCTTGTCTTCCTTCTTGAGCCGCAGCGACCGAGAATCCCGCATATGGAGGATATTGCGGGGCAAGGGGATGAATATCCGTATCTTCAGTAGAGATTTTTATTTGCACACTACTAACTTGCTTAGCGGCAGTCTTCTTCTTGGAGTAGGGTTGCTCATGGTCAGCGGGTATCTAACCATCTTCAACCGCTATATACCGCCAGGTTTACAGATATGGTTCTCGGGGATTGAGGAGTGGTTCATAAAGACACTCGCCGGCTAGATTTTGAATAAGGGTATGGTGGCTAATAATCCACTGCATATTCTCTTGATCTTCTTGGACGGGGTGGGTATCGGGCCTGCCGATCCGGAAGTCAACCCCTTTCTTAGTGCCTCGATGCCTAATTTCCGCTCCTTGCTTAGTGGCGAGATACCCACTCTTGGAAATGGTCACTTACAATCCGCTGGTGCAATTTTAGTGCCCCTGGACGCAAACCTGGGCGTGGCGGGATTGCCACAGAGCGCCACCGGCCAGACCACGCTCCTCACCGGGATAAATGCTCCTGCGGAATTGGGAAGCCACTATGGCCCCTACCCTAATCATAAACTGCGGGAGATCCTGGCCGAGGAGAATCTTGT
>JACPPX010000120.1 GCA_016190785.1 Chloroflexota bacterium | reverse complement strand
CTTATCTTGTGAATGTACGGCATCATACGCACAATTTTCTCTTGAATAAATTGCTTAGCCAAAGCAAGTTGCTGAGCGAAAGAACCTAAACATGGCCCAAGTTTTTCTGGCTACGATTCGGATCTACCAACGCTTCATCTCCCCGGCTCTGGGTGCCTCCTGCCGCTTTTATCCCACTTGCTCCCATTACGGCTACGAAGCCATAGCCCGCTATGGAGCAATAAAAGGTGGTTGGCTCACTCTGCGGCGCGTTGCCCGTTGCCATCCCTTAAACCCCGGAGGCTACGATCCCGTCCCTTAACTTGTCCCGCAGGGCGATTGCTATTGGCGCTCTCCTTCTGGCGGCCGCTTTCCTCTCCGCCTGCGGTGGTGCCCCTGCAGTGGGATGGTCGGGGCCGGTGGTCTCCGGCGATATCCTCTATGTCGGTTCCACCGGAGGTAGGGTATATGCTTTGGATGTGGCGACTGGGCAGGAACTCTGGCACTATCCCCTCGAGGGGACCCTCACCGCCCTCTATGCCAGCCCGGTGGTAGGAGATGGTTTAGTGTATGTGGCCACCTTCGCTGGTCAAGTATTTGCCTTGGATGCGGCTACTGGCCAGGAAAGATGGAAATTCCCAGGCGAGAGCAATATAGCCTCGGTGGTTGCGGATCCGATATATAGCCAGGGACGGCTCTATTTTGGCGATAACGAAGGGATTGTATATACACTTGATGCGGCCACCGGACAAAAACTCTGGGAGTTCACCACCCAGGGCCAAATCTGGTCCGGATTGGCCCTCTGGGAAGATACTCTCTTCGTCGGCTCCTTCGATCATCGTCTATACGCACTTGATGCAGAGACCGGTACGAAAAAATGGGAGTTTGAAGCCGCAGGAGCCATCACCGCCGGCCCGCTGGTCGAGGAGAGCATCGTCTTCTTTGGCTCAATGGACAAGCAGGTCTATGCCCTGGACGCCGATAGCGGCGGGCAACGCTGGCAGTTCAGCACCGGCAACTGGGTCTGGTCCCAGCCGCGCTTTGCAGAGGAGGCGCTGTTAATCGCATCTTTAGATCATAAACTCTATGCCTTAAATCCAAATAGCGGTGAATCGATCTGGGAGTTTGATGCCGGTGGAGTGATGCGCGCCGCCCCGGCTTTAGCCTCAGATAGGCTGGTCCTCGGAACCGGAAGCGGTCAGGTCCGGGCTTTGGATGCGACCAATGGCTTACCCATCTGGCAATTTCAAACCGAAGGCCAGGTCTTAGCCGCGCCCGCCATCTCCGGCGACAATGTTTTCGTCAGCAGTTATGATCGCAAAATCTATGCCCTGGATATAAACACCGGGCAGAAAATATGGGAGTTCGAGACGGATAAATGAACGAAATTGGACAAATTTGGAATCTAATTGTCTTGGAGCCCATGCTCAACCTCCTCATCCTTCTCTACACCGTCCTCTTCTCCAACTTCGCCTTGGCCATTATTGGCTTGACCATAGTTGTCCGGGTCCTAACCCAACCGCTTCTTGGCCGGCAGATGAGATCCATGAAGGCTATGCAGGAACTCCAGCCCCAACTTCAGGCTTTGCAGAAAAAGTATGGCAAGGACCGGGAGAAAATGGCGGAAGCGCAGATGAAACTTTATCGAGAAGCAGGGATCAATCCTCTCGGCGGCTGTCTTCCGGTACTTGTTCAAATGCCAGTCTGGATCGCCCTCTATCAGGCTATCATCCAAGTTCTGGGCACATCACCGGAACAACTCCTTGAGCTCTCGCAGCACATCTACCCTCCTCTGGCCACTATTGCCCAAAATGCCCTGCCCATCAACAGCCAATTTCTATGGCTCGACCTCGGCCAGCCCGATCCCTTCTATGTCCTTCCCATCCTAGTAGTCTTCGTCTTCTGGTTGCAGCAGAAAATGACCACTATGCCCACCGCCGATCCCCAAACCGCCTCGATGAATCAGAGCATGCAAGTAATGATGCCCATCATGTTTGGCTTTTTCACCCTCTCCGTGGCTTCGGGATTGGCCATCTATTGGATCGTCTCCGGGGTCATCGGAATCGTCGTACAATATCGGATGTATGGGGGTGCGGGACTCCGCTCCCTATTCGCCACCACTCGCTCCCCGGCAAGAAGATCGAACAAGAGAAAATAGAATGGAAACAAAACCACTACCCAGTGTTGAATCCACCGGCCGCACGGTAGAAGAGGCAGTAGAAAGAGGGCTGCAAGAGTTAGGGGCCCAGCGCTATGAAGTAGATATCGAGGTCCTGACCGCCGGCAGCCGAGGAATGCTCGGCTTTGTTTTGGAGGATGCCCGGGTGCGGCTCACCCTCCGTTATCCCCGGCCCCGTCCCCCGGAAGGCGCTCTTGATCCGGGACGGATTTCCCAGGAAGTCCTGGAGAAACTTCTGGTGGGGATGGGCATCCCCGGCCGGATCACTCGCCAATTTCCCGCCAAAGAGGGAGAGCCGGTCCACCTCGACATTCGCGGCCGCGACCTGGGGATCCTCATTGGCCGCCGCGGAGAAACCCTGCGGGCATTGCAGTACCTGACCCGGATGATTACCAGCCAGCGTCTCAAGCAGTGGGTGGGGGTGGTAGTAGATGTAGATGGCTACAAGTCGCGGCGGGAGCAAACCCTCACCACCCTGGCAGAGCGTATGGCCGAGCAAGCGGTACTCAAAGGAGAAGAGATTCCCCTGGAACCGATGCCTCCCCACGAGCGGCGGATCATCCACCTCGCCCTGCGAGATCACCCCGAAGTGACTACCCACAGCCAAGGTGAGGATGAAGATCGACGGGTGGTCATCATCCCCAAGAAAGGTGGATGAATCGCCCCCGAAGCGGATCATCCGCCAGAAGAGGATCATCCTCCCCGATTTTTTAGTAATTGGGCACATCACCCTTGATCTCCTAGACCAAGGGTCCCGACCAGGCGGCACCGCCGCCTATGCGGCGGTAACCGCGCAGCGGCTGGGGCTTAATACAGCACTGGTCACCGCCGCAGGACCAGAGCTTGATCTCAAGGAAGTTCTCCCCAGCATAGAAGTTTCGATAGTTATTTCTCCAAAAACTACCTGTTACCGTAACCTATATCCTCCCCAGGG
>JACPPX010000113.1 GCA_016190785.1 Chloroflexota bacterium | reverse complement strand
GACTGAAGGAGATCTGCCGCGAGTGGAGCGTAGAGCAGCTTCCCCAGCGCGTCCCTCGCTGGCGGGCCTCCTGACTATGAGCCGCTCACCAGAACAGTAGGCATGCTGGCTGAAGGTTTACGATGGTAGAACTCGCCACATTTGACTGGAGCGGGGTTAGCGGGAAAAAGTATACTTATTGGATCTATGAGCTGCCCGCAGAACTCAGTCCCAAGCAGATCGGCAATTACATCTATGCCAAGGCCGAAATAACGCCGGACAAGGAGGATCATGGTGGAACCATATGTAACCCCAGAATCCATTCTCGCAAAGGCGGATCTCTGGCTCAAGAAGGTTGAGCCTTTCAATCGGCACCGAATGCAACTTAACCGGGACGGGGCGGCGCTTTTTGTCATTGACATGCAGTACTTCTTCTTGGACCCGTCCTCTCCAACCTTCACCGCAGGTGGGCCAGCGATTATCCCCACCCTCCAGCGAATCATCGCCGCTTTTCGCGAGGCTGGTCGGCCAGTGATTTATACTCGGCATGTCCATCACCCCGATCGGATTGATGCAGGGATTATGGAGTGGTGGTGGGAGGGGATGTGTCTGGAGGGGAGTCCAGAAAGCGAGGTGCACCGCGACATCGCCCCCCTCCCCAAGGAGAAGGTCATCCTCAAGCATCGCTACTCCGCCTTTTACAACACGGATCTGGAGACTGTCTTGAGGGTTCTCAGAATAGAGGACCTGGTGATCACTGGGGTCATGACCAATCTCTGCTGTGAGTCCACGGCCCGCGACGCTTATTACCGAGATTATCGAGTATTCTTTCTGGCTGATGGAACGGGGAGCATCAATGAGGAGATGCATGTGGCCAGTTTGCTCAGCCTCAGCCTGGGTTTTGCCTTCGTGACCACTGCCGATGAAGTGATACGGCAGTTGAAGTAGCCTTTTTCCCAATTTTTTCAGTGTTGCCAGCAGTTACCTTCTGATAGCCAGATACGTCTGATGGCAACATCTGACGCCACTGAAGGAGTATGATGGTCGAACTAGCCACCTTTGAGTGGAGTGGGGCTAGCGGGCAAAAATACACTTACTGGATCTACGAACTACCCGCAGAACTAAGCCCCAAGCAGATCGGCAATTATATCTACGCCAAGATGGAGGGCGGAGATTGGAAGCCCTTGTATATTGGCCAAGGCGATCTTAAACGCGAAGCGGACACTTGGTACCATCCACAATCGCGCTGCTTGGAGCAAAAGGGGGCCACCCATGTGCATGTCCACATCAACGAAAGTGATGCCGAGCGCGCCGCGGAGAAAGATGACGTGCTCCGCAACTATCCCCAGGCTTTCCAGCCGGCGGGTTGCACCGAGAGAAGAAGGTAATTTGGGAAGGCTTTTTGTGCTACTCGGAGTTATCCTCTGACAGCCCATTGCCTCGCCAATCAGGGAGTCAGAATCTTGAGAGTAAGACATGCCGAATAAGTTGCTCGAGAAACTATGGGAGCTTGCCCAACAAGAGGCACAAAGAACTGGCACATCATTCGAGATGGTATTCGACCCGATTGGCCTACGCCTTGAACGGCCCCTAACCACCTGGACATACTCGTCAACCCCATTGAACTCCTCGACTTTTGCGAGCACTGGAGGCGATGGGGTTAGCTTTGGTTTGGTTCATATCTATGGGGAGATTTCCGACAATTCTCCTGTCGTTATGACCGCACCGATGGCGTTTTCACAACCTAACACTATTGTTGGAAGCCATTTGTCTGAATTCCTGTCTTTGGGGTGCCAAGTTGGATATCTTGCTCTGGAAGAATTAGCATATGACCTGGAAAATGCAATCAGTTGGCTTAAGCATCCAGACCAATGGTTCGCAAAATGTTACGACGGTCCTCTTGAGGCCCATTTAGTAGAAGTGCAAAGTCTCTTACAGCTTTTGAGAGAAAAGTTTTCGTTAGAGCCTTGGGAGAAGATTGAAGAAAGATTAGCAGAACTACAATTGAAGTTTATGCCTTCACTTAGATTGCCTGAGGTTTGGAGGTCCACAAGCTAGAAGATTATCTGGCTTTGTAGTCTATATTGACTTAAGGCATAGGAGAGATTTTGGTTTACGACGCCATAATTGTGGGGGCGAGGGTGGTGGTGTCGTCAGGATTTGACGGCGCATCTTTCTGGGTGTATCCTCAGGATGAAGGAATTAAATTAGAGTAAGGTTATCCACAAAAAATTCTCATGCGCGTTATCTTGTACAGTGGCAAGGGAGGGGTGGGCAAGACCAGCGCCGCGGCGGCCACCGCCCTGCGCTGTGCGGAGCGGGGGTATAACACCATCGTGCTCAGCACCGACCCGGCCCACAGCCTCTCTGATTCCTTCGAGATGCGCCTGGGCCCGGAGCCAACCCGCATCGGGGAGCGGCTGTGGGGCCAGGAAATCGATGTCTATTACTCCATCCACAAACATTGGAATACCCTGCAAAACTACATGGCCGCGGTACTCAGTTGGCAGGGGGTCAGCGACCTCTTAGCCGAGGAGTTAAGCGCTATCCCCGGGATGGAGGAAGGGGCTAGCCTCTTGTGGATCGACCAGCACCTGCACCGCGATGAATTCGAGGTGATCATCGTGGACTGTGCCCCCACCGCGGAGACGCTGCGCCTTCTTTCCCTGCCCGATGTAGGGCGATATTGGTTCGAGAAACTATTCCCCATCGGCAAACGGGCCACCCTGGCCCTGGGGCCATTGGCCCGGACGCTGCTGGATAACGTCCCCATTCCGGACAAGGCCACCTTCGAAGCCGCGGAGGGACTCTTTGATCTCCTGGGCCAGCTGCATGGCGTGTTGAGCGACCCCCAGATTTCCAGTGTGCGGCTGGTGCTGAACCCGGAGAAAATGGTCATCCAGGAATCGCAGCGGACTTATACCTACCTCAACCTCTACGGCTACCTGACCGATGCCATCGCCGCCAATCGGGTCATGCCCCCCGAGGCAGTAGATTCAGGCTACTTCGCTGCCTGGGGGGAGGTTCAGGCGCAATATTTGCAGCAAATCCGAGAGGCCTTTTCCCCGCTACCCATCTTGATGGCTCCCTTCTTTGAGCGGGAGGTGGCGGGGCCGGAGATGTTGCGCCGCATGGCCGACGCCCTCTTCGGGGACACAGATCCAGCCCGAGTGCTTTTCAGCGGAGAGGCTCATCATATTGATGAGACGGCGAGTGGCTATGATCTGGTCATTCCCTTGCCCTTCACCCAGAAGGGGGATGTCTCGGTGCTGCGGAGCGGAGAGTCACTAACCGTTCAGGTAGGTTCCTATCGGCGGAATTTCTTCCTGCCCCGCACCCTGGCTCGGCTGCCCACCGGCCGGGCGCGTTTTGAGGATCGGCACCTCAAGGTGCATTTTCCCTTAGAAAAGGAGGAGGGAGATGGAAAAGAAAGAGGCTCGTAAGGAAGGAAAGTGGGAGCGGATGATCGAGGTGGAGGAGCAGGCCGATGCTCCATACGATGTCCTCCATCTGCGGCTAGCCGTACCCAAACGGCTCCTGCCGGAAGAGACTAAAACCCACGCCAAGGCCGCGTTGCGGGAGATGCTCCTTACCGGACGGAGCCTACTGGATGTGTTCATTGAGGAACTGGAGGGAGAGGAGGGCACCACTCGCCCGGAGCGGATCCAAGTCGACTGATCTTTTGAGCCAAAGCGATCTGCGCTTTATCTCCGCATAGTGGATCTCGCACACCCATTACCTATCACATCCGGATTAAAACTGGCCGATGTATGACGCCATAATCGTTGGGGCGCGGGTGGCCGGCTCGGCCACGGCTATCTTTCTGGCCAAAGCCGGCTACCGTGTGTTGCTGGTCGATAAAGATACCTTCCCCTCTTTTACCCTCTCCAGCCACTTCTTCTGGGCCAAGGCCCATACCCTTTTTGCCGAACTCGGCGTTCTCTCCGAGATTGAGAGCACTAGCGCTCCACCATTATACTGGCATGCCAGCGAGAGCGAAGTGCGGACCATTGTCGCCGAGTTCCCGGCGGTGGACGGGCAGCGGGCAGCGCGCTGTCTGCGGCGGATTGTGCTGGACAAGATTCTCCTCGATGCTGCACGGAAATACCCCAACATCGATGTGCGGGAGAAATTTACCGTCCAAGAGCTGATGCGGGAGGACGGCAAGGTAATTGGCATCCGCGGCCACTCTCCCAAATCGGATAGCGTGGAAG
>JACPPX010000110.1 GCA_016190785.1 Chloroflexota bacterium | reverse complement strand
GTTCTTCGATTTTGGGATCGGCCATTTCTGCTCCTCTATAAATTACTGCATCTGCAATTCTTGGTTAGCGATGACAATGCGCTGGATCTGGCTTGTCCCCTCGTAGATTTCGGTGATCTTGGCATCGCGGAAATATCGTTCCACGGGATAGTCTTTCATGTAACCATATCCCCCGTGGACCTGGATGGCATTGGTGGTCACCTGCATCGCTGTCTCCGAAGCGTAGAGTTTGGCCATAGAAGCCGCCTCGGTATGAGGCTCACCTTTATCCTTGAGGAGGGCGGCGCGGAGGGTGAGGAGTTGGGCAGCCTGAATGCGGGTGGCCATATCCGCAATCAGGAATTGCACTGCCTGATGCTGGGCAATGGGCACTCCGAATTGCTCCCGCTCTTTGGCGAATTTGAGGGAGGCCTCATAGGCGGCTTGGGCGATGCCCAAGGCCTGGGCGGCGATGCCAATGCGTCCGGCATCAAGAACCTGCATGGCGATTTTGAATCCCTCCCCCTCTTGGCCGAGGAGGTTTTCTACGGGCACCTCGCAATTTTCAAAGGAGAGGGCGGCGGTGTTGGAGGCGCGGATGCCCAGTTTGCGCTCTGGCTTGCCGGCGGTGAAACCGGGGGTATCGGTATCAAAGACCAGGCAACTGATGCCCTTGTGTCCGGCCTGGGGGTCGGTGCGCACAAATAGGATCAAGAAATCGGCCACACCGCCGTTGGTGATAAAATTCTTGGCCCCGTTGACGAGATAATGGTCGTCTTTCTTTACCGCCATGGTCCTTTGGTTAGCAGCATCGGAGCCAGCCTGGGGCTCGGAGAGGGCATAGGCCCCAATCTTCTGAAAGGTAGCGGCGGGGCGCAGATATTTTTCTTTTTGCTGTGGAGTGCCCCATTTCACCAGACCATGCCCAACCAGGGAATTCTGCACGGACATAACTGTCCCCACCGCGGCATCGGCTTTGCAGATCTCTTCCAGGGCCAGGACATAACCCACCGTATCCGCCCCGATCCCCCCGTATTCCTGAGGGATGGTGAGGGCCATCAGCCCCAGTTCCCCCATCTTTTTTAGGTTCTCCTGGGGATACTCTTCGGTCTCATCGAAATGAGCGGCCTGAGGGGCCAGGACCTCGGTGGCAAAATCCCGCGCCAGGTCGCGGATCATGCGCTGCTCTTCCGTTAGTTCAAAATCCATTATTCCCTCTTCGATCAGGATTTATCTGCGGGAAGTCGTGATGATTGGGCGGCACCACTTGCGAGCAGGGCCTTGAGGGGTGTGTCTAGAGCAAGCCATTCTAATTAACCCCGTTCCACGCTGAGGGCTACGGCCTCCCCACCCCCCAGGCAGAGACAGGCCATCCCTAAGTGGGCGCCCCGGGCTTGCATGGCATAGAGAAGGGTGGTGAGGATGCGGGCTCCGGTGGCCCCCAAGGGGTGGCCCAGGGCAATGGCTCCGCCATGGACATTGACTTTACTCCAATCCCAGCCCAATTCTTTGCCGTTGGCCAGAATTTGGGCGGCGAAGGCTTCGTTAACCTCTATGAGATCGAAATCCTCCAACCGATACCCGGTCTTTTCCAGAAGGCGGCGGATAGCATGCACCGGCGCGGCGAAGATCCACTTTGGCTCCACCGCCGCCCCGGCGTAACCGGTGATGTGGGCCAGGGGGGTGATCCCCAACTCCTCGGCTTTCTTTTTGCGCATCACCACCAGAGCCGCTGCTCCATCGTTTAGGGTCGGAGCATTTCCGGCGGTCACCGTTCCGTTTTCCTGAAAAGCGGGCTTGAGTTTGGCCAGGGCCTCTATACTGGTGTCTGGCCGCGGCCCCTCATCACGATCAATAACCTTTGGCTCTCCTTTGGGCTGCGGGGCGGTGACCGGGACGATCTCCGCCTTGAATTTACCGGCCTCCTGGGTGGCCAGCGCTTTCTTGTGGCTCTCCAGAGCATAGGCATCCTGCTCTTGGCGGGTGATCTCGAATTCATCAGCAATGAATTCTGCCGCATCCCCCATATGCCAATTCTCGGTGGGGTCCCACAGCCCGTCATGGATGGAGGCATCCAGAAGTCGGGTATGCCCCAGGCGGAGTCCCTCCCGGGCGCGGGGGAGAAGATAGGGCCCGGCACTCATATTCTCCATCCCTCCGGCGACAATAACCTTCGCATCCCCGGCCTTGATTGCTTGGGCAGCCCACATCACCGCTTTTAGACCAGAGCCACAAACCTTATTCACTGTGGTCGCACCCACGGTGATGGGGATCCCGGCCTTGAAGGCTGCCTGCCGCGCCGGGGCTTGCCCCTCCCCGGCTTGGATGACATTCCCCATCAATACCTCATCCACCTGGGCCCCATCGATCCCCGCCCTTTCCAGAGCGGCGCGAATGGCTACCCCCCCCAGTTCCACGGTCGGGACTGGGGCCAAGCCTCCGAGGAACTTGCCCACAGGGGTGCGGGCGGCGCTGACAATCACTACCTCATCCCTATCCATTCCTCCTCCTTACTTATCGCTAAAAAAAGCGGGAAGTCCCGCCCTCTTTGTCGTCTATGAAGCGCTTATTTGCCTAGCAAGCATCGAGCAAAACTGGGCTGGGTTCTCCTCAAAGAGGCCTCTAATTATGATACCACAAATTGGAGTTATGCTTTTTTAGCAGCGATGGCCTCTTTTGCTGCAGCCACGATATGGGGGGCGGTGAGGCCATATTTGGCAAAGAGTTCCTCCGGCTTCCCTGACTCGGCATAGGTATCCTGGATGGCCACCGCCCGCAGGGGTGCGGGCTGGTTCTCGGCAAGGACCCGGGAGACGATGCTCCCCAGCCCGCCGTATATAGTATGCTCCTCGCAGGTGACAATGGCTCCCGTCTCGCGGGCGGCTTTGATCACTGCCTGGCGGTCTATGGGTTTGAGGGTGTGCATATCTAGCACTCGGGTGGCTATTCCCTCCTTTGCCAGGCTATCCGCGGCGGCAAGGGCCTGGGCGACCATCAGCCCACAGGCGATGATGGTTACATCTTTCCCCTCGCGCAGGAGGTTGGCCTTTCCGATCTGGAAAGGGGCACCGGCCTCGTAGATCAGGGGGGCTTTGGGGCGGCCGGTGCGGAGATACACCGGCCCACGATACTGGAGCATAGCCCGGGTGGCGGCTTTTGTAGCCGGTTCATCGGCAGGGACGAGCACGGTCATATTGGGGAGGGAGCAGGCCAGGGCCAGGTCCTCGATGGCCATCTGGGAGGGGCCGTCTTCTCCGATGGAGATTCCGGAGTGGCTGCCCACCAACTTGACATTGAGATTGGGGAAGGCCACCGACATGCGCAGTTGCTCGAAGCCGTTGCCCATGATGAAGCAGGCAAAAGAGGCAGCCACCGGGATCTTCCCCGCCGCGGCGAGGCCGCTGGCCACCCCCACCAGATTCGATTCGGCGATGCCCACGCTGAAGAAGCGCTCCGGGAAGTCGGCGGCGAAATATTCTGTTCGGGTGGAGTTAGCCACATCCCCGTCCACCACCACGATGTCCGGGTTCTCCGCCCCCAACTCTTTAAGTGCCTCTCCGAAAGCGTCGCGGGTGGCTTTGCCAAGTTTCATAGATTATCGATCTCTTTTAGGGCTACCTCTGCTTGTTCGGGGGTGAGGGGTACTCCGTGGAATTTATTTCCCCGGTCTTGCTCGATGAGCGACACCCCTTTGCCTTTCTCGGTGTGAGCCACAAT
>JACPPX010000111.1 GCA_016190785.1 Chloroflexota bacterium | reverse complement strand
CTCCTTCGCAACCTTCTTGCTCTTAGAATGGCACCTCAATTGGGCGGCCTTTTCCGGAATGGAGATCCTGCTTTTCACCGTCCTATCTATCCTGGTCCTGGAACGCTATTTTGCCGGAGTACGGCTATTCTGGATCGGATTGGGGGGTGGATTATTAACCCTCACCCGACCCGAGGGAGCAATCCTTATCCTTCTTCTCGGCCTGTACTACATCAAGATAAACGCTGCCATCCAAAAGAGGATGTTGGAGCTCATTGCCGGTTTTGCCCTCCTCCTCATCCCCTACCTCGTCTTCCATTTGCTTGTAGCCGGCAGTCCTCTTCCTAATACCTTCTATGCCAAGCATCTCGAATATCAGGACTCTTTCAGTCCTTGGTGGCAAAGACCTTTCGAGGTGATGGGGGTCACCCTGGTGGGAGGGCAAATACTGCTTATCCCTGGATTCCTCTGGGGGTTGTGGCAAATGAAACGGAGGGAGCCCCCGGAGCGAGGCAGGCTGTTGCTCCTGGCCTGGTGGGCATCTCTCCTCCTAGCCTATACTATCTACCTACCCCTTACTTATCAGCATGGCCGTTACCTTATGCCTAGCGTTCCCTTCTTTATACTTCTCGGGCTGTGGGGCTCATGGAGGCTCTTCTCTACTGCCCCTTGGATTTTGCGCCAAACAATATTTTGGGCTGCCGCCACCCTAGTTTTTATCTTCTGGGTAAGGGGGGGCATAGCCTATGGTATTGATGTACGGATCATCGAAACCGAGATGGTGGCCGCCGCGAGCTGGATACAGCAAAACACCCCCCCTCAGGCCGTGGTCGCCGCCCACGATATTGGGGCCCTGGGCTACTTTGCAGAGCGAAGACTAGTAGATACCGCCGGACTTATCACCCCGGGGGTGATACCTTTCATCCGCGATGAGGAACGGCTCCTTACCTACCTAGAGGAGAAGAAGGTAGATTACTTTGTCTTCTTCCCCTCCTGGTACCCCCAAATCGCCAACCATCCCAATCTTCGCTTGGTCTGGGTCTCCACCTCCCTCTGGATCCGGGAAGCAGGGGAAGAGAATATTGCCATCTACGCCACGCCCTGGGGGATGGAAGAGGCCAAATAGGCTTGTCATCTTGACCGTTCCCTGCTATACTGAAACCTGAGGTGGTGAGTTGGCTAATATCCGGGTGATGATTGTGGATGATCATCCCCTCTTCCGCCAAGGGCTGCGCCGGGCGGTCGAAACCCGCCCCGAACTACACGTGGTGGCGGAGGCTGATGACGGGGAGCTGGCCCTGCGCCTGGCCCAAGAGATCCAGCCCGAGGTGATCGTTCTGGATATAAATCTGCCCTCCCGCAACGGAATCCAGGTCGCTCAGGAAATCAAACGGAAAATGCCCCAGACGGGGGTGATCCTCCTCACCGGTTACCACGATGACCAACAGGCTCTTCACGCTATCCGCGCCGGGGCCAATGCTTACTTTTCCAAAGATGTAACTCCCCAGCGGCTGGTAGAAGCCATCCAGCAAGTAAATTCTGGCAAATGGATTATAGGAGATCAAATCATGGGAGGAGAGGAGATAGCTTCCTGGCTGGTTAACCGTCTGGAGCGGATGGGGGCTCCCGGGGTCTCCGAAGAAGAACAATTTATCCCCCTCTCCCGGCGAGAGATGGAGATTTTGCATTATACTGCCCGCGGGCAAAGCAACAAAGAAATCGCCCGCGCTCTGCGCATAAGCGAGCAGACGGTAAAGAACCACCTTTCCTCTATACTCCGCAAACTCCCTGCCCGGGACCGCACCGAGGCCGCAGTATATGCCCTTCGCCATGGCTGGATCCGACTCCAGGATACCGGTCGGGAAGCGGCCCAGCCAGAGAAATGAGGATTTAGATGGCTGAGCAATCGACCAGCATCCCAGATCTAGCCTCCCTCCTGGAGGAAGCCCAGGCTCAAAAAGAGAAGATTGATCGCGATCTGGAGGAAATAAAAATTCTCATCCAGCAAAGCGAGAACGAGGCGGAGAGAATGGCCCAGCGCAATGCCCAGGCCGCCAACCTCCTCCGCCAGATAGAGAGCCACCCCGAAGGGTACAGCCGGGAGGAGACGGTCAATGCCTACGCCTCTTCTCAGGACGCTCAGCTGCGTCTCTTTACCATGCGCAGTCAGGTGGAACAACTTCAGAACCGAGAGGCCTTTCTAAAGACTCAATCCGAGCAACTGAGTCGCTGGTTAGCGATAGGAGAAAGACTGGATCTAAGGGCCGGGGGAGCACCGTCTAGTCCATCACCAAATACCGAGTTAGGCGAAAGGACAATAGTGGGGATCATCGAAGCCCAGGAGGGGGAGAGACAGCGGCTGGCCCGGCAGATGCATGACGGTCCGGCCCAGTCTCTGACCAACCTCATCCTCCAGGCCGAGGTATGTGAGCGACTCTTCGACTCTGATCCCGCTCAGGCCCGGGCGGAACTGGCCAACCTCAAAGCCGCGGTGCACAACACTTTTCAACGCACCCGCCGTTTCATCTTTGACCTGCGTCCGATGATGCTCGATGACCTGGGCCTTCTCCCTACCCTGCGCAGATATGTCCAGGACTTCCAGGAAAAGAGCGGTCTGGCTATCGATCTCAGGATAACCGGCCAAGAGAGAAGGTTGGCTTCCCACACCGAAGTGACTATCTTCCGGGTCATCCAGGAACTCCTGATCAACATTGATCTCCATGCCCATGCCCACCGCGTGCAAGTCGCCCTAGGATTGCAGCCAGATAAGGTGCGGATCGTGGTGGAGGATGACGGGAGCGGCTTTGATGTCCAGGAAGCTCTGGCCGCGGTTAAGCAGCGCAAAACCCTCGGGCTCGCTGCCCTCCAGGAAAGAGTGGAGCTCTTGGGAGGGACCGCTAGTTTCGAGTCGAGAATCGGCCGCGGCACCAAGGTAACCATCGAGATTCCCGCCCCCTGACCGATTTCCGAGTGAGCTTTCGATCTCCTGCCTTAACTTTTCTCAATTTTTCAGAAAATAGGTTAAACCTCAGTAAAAGGGCGGTTAAAAGGGTCCAGAAAATCGTTAGTACTATAAGGCTATTGCCTATTTCCTCTACTAGTTATAGAATCAAGTCGCAATTATCCAATGGGGCAACAAGGTGGCCGCACCTTGACTAGCCCGCATCAGAAATGCCGGGAAAGGGGGTGAAAAATAGCGTGCTCTACCTTCCGCAAGAGGAAGGCCAGGGACTGGTGGAATATGCTCTCGTCCTGGTGCTGGTAGCCATTGTCGTGATCGCCATTCTGCTCATACTCGGCCCACAGGTCGGCAATGTCTTCAGCCGCATCACCAACGGCCTTCAAGCAGGATAAACCTACAGGAAAGCCAACTTCCCAGAAGCAGAGCCTTATCGCCGCGGCCGGGATGAGGCTCTGCTTCTCTAGGCAGACAACTGGGAGTTATGCTTCTAAAATTAGGCATTAGGAAAAGATTAGGGGGAGAGAAAGGCCAGAGCCTGGTCGAGTTGGCCTTCGCCCTTCCTCTGCTAGCCATAATCCTTTTGGGGGCTATAGACTTCGGGCGGGTTTTTTATGCCTATATCACCATTATCAACGCTTCCCGGGAGGGGGCTCGCTACGGCTCGTCCAATCCCACCGATACCACGGGCATTAAGGACCAAGTGATCGCCGAAGCCACCGGCACTGTGACCATCGACCCGAATCGGATTACGGTTACCTGTGACCCCTCCCCTTGTGGTGAGGATAGTGATAGCATAACCGTGCGGGTTGAGGCTGATTTTGACATCATCGTCGCCGCCCCTTTTCTCCCCTGGGGGAACACCATCCTCCTGCGGACCCACACCACCATGCCGGTTTTTATCTTTACGGGATGATAAATAGCAGACAGCAGGGATTTATGAAGAAGATATTCTTCACCAAGAGAGGATACCCCGAGGAACAGGGCCAGGCCCTTCCGGAGTTCGCGCTCATTATTCCCGTCTTGATCCTCATCCTCATGGGCGTCTTCGATTTCGGACGAGCCTTCTACGCCTATTCCGCCATATCCAATGGCGCCCGGGAAGGAGCCCGTTTCGGGGTTATCAACCCCACCAGCCGCGATGCCGACGGCCTTCCCCCTTACGATCCGGACACCATCGAGGGCCGGGCAGTGGCCCAAGGCTTCGGCTTGGACCCCAACGAATTCGATGTCGATGTCGCCACCCCGGAGGGGACTGATCAGGGTGATCCTCTCACCGTTACCGTCCGCTTCAACTTCCGTGCCGCCACCCCCTTTATCGATATCATCTGGGGAGGAGGCCCTCTCACCCTGCGCGCCGAAACGACCATGCTCATCGAGTGCCCTGGTGGTGATTGCTTCTCTGGATTATGACCACTATGAGCATTTTCAGTAATGACCAAAGAAATCGGCCGAGCATGCTTACACCGCAACAACAGATCAGGGAGGTGAACCATGTTCAAGAGATGGAGTAAATCGTTATCCAGAGAAGAAGGCCAGTCACTGGTGATCATCGCCTTCGCCTTGATTGGGCTCCTGGCTTTCCTGGGATTGGTCATCGATGGGGGGTTGGCTTTTGCCCTTCGCCGCCAGCTCCAGAACGCCTCCGATTCTGCCTCCCTCGCCGGAACTAGAGAACTGTGTGCCCGCCAACTGCGCAGCCTCACCGGCTCCGCCGATGAACAGGCTGTCCTCCGCGAGGTCCATGAGTTCGCGGAAAAGAACAGCGTTCAAGATTCCAACGCTGCACCGAACGATGGAATAAACAGCAATGTCACCGCTTACTTCGTCAACCGTCAGGGGAACCGAGTAGGAACTGAAATGGGAACCAATGGCGGAATACCGAGCGGGGCCCGGGGGGTGCAAGCCATCACCCGTGGCTCCCGACCCACATTGCTTGCCACCTTTATCGGCCAGAGGATCCAGGCCGTTGCGGCCAGCGCCATCGCCATCTGCCGCCCCGGGTTTGTGGAGAACTTCGCTATGTGGGCTGACTCCCAAAACTGTCAGAACGCCATCAACTGGGCGGGAAGCAACAACATCGCCGAGGGAACGGTGCACACTAATAAAGACCTGAATATGGCTGGATCCAACAACATCATCACTCAGGATTTGGAGTACGTCGAGAGTTACCACATCTCCGGGCAGAACAATGTTTACAACCCTGTCCAAGTCTCCGCGGGCAGCTTAGACCCCTACACCCTCTCTGATTACGCCCCCGGAGGGCCGGCAGCCCAGATCGCCCAGGCCGAGGGGCGTTATTACTTCTATCAAGGGGACCTACACATCAGGCCCAATGATACCTTTGGGGATGGGTTGTATTACGTTACTGGGAATGTGAGTATCCGTTCCAACAACCCCAGCGGAAGGGTGACCATTGTTGCCCAGGGGACGATTGATATAAGCGGCTCCGACCATAACCTATCCACTTACATTGATGGCCTGTTACTCTTCTCTAATTACCAATTCGAACAAGAGGGACAGCAGTGCAACTCCCCGGTGATAAATATGTCCGGTGGTCAAAACATCTGGCAGGGGATTATCTACGCCCCCCACGGCCAGGTTAACCTTTCCGCATCCATAAACGACGGTTCGATCCGGGGGAGCATTATCGCCAACACCATTAACCTCGCCGCCTCAGACACCACCATCTCCTTCGGTCCAGAATTCGTCCCCAATTTCTTCCACCTCATCCAGTGAATTTAGGTCACTGGAAGGGACAAGCCTCTCCCCTACAAGCCGATACGACTCGAGGAAGAGGCTTTCCGGGCTGTAGTCCCGATGGAATCGGGACTGTGGCCTCCTTAACTCGGAGAAGGTGGTCATACACCCTTCTATTGCTTGAGGGGGCTTTTTTTGCTACAATACTGTCGACTTGACAAAACATAAGTTTCTCATGAAAGGATAGGATATGCGGCGCCGCGGGAGAGTGCTCATCTTGCTCGGCTTGATCTTGGCCATCCTGGCCTTCATCCTCGCTTATTACCTGCTGCAGGGTGGCGCCGCCCCGCCCCCGGAAGTAGAGACCGCCCAGGTGGTGGTGGCTCTGGCCCCTATTGCCGAGCGCACTGAGATTCCGGTTGAGGCGGTGGGGACTAAAGAATTGCCGGTGAACGCAATCCCGGCCAATGCTCTGCGCGATCCCTCAGAAGTCCTGGGCAAATTCTCCCTTGTGCAAATCTTCCCCGACCAGATTATCCTCTCCGACATGGTGGTGGATAAGAGTGAGGTACAGAAGACCGGGCAATATGCTTCATTTGCCATACCCCAGGGATTCGTAGCCATCGCCGTGCCCATCACCGACACCAACAGCGTGGCCCGGGCTATACAGGCTGGGGATTTTGTAGATGTATTAGTGACCATCCGTTACAAAGTCGTAGCCGAGAGGATTAGCCCGGAAGGGGCCGTGACCGAGACCGAACTGGGAGAGAGCTTGGTGGTGCAGTTGACCCTTCAAGATGTAGAGGTTCTGAAAGTAGGGCTGTGGGGCACGGCCCGCGCCGCCCAGCAAGAGGAGCAACAACAGCAGCAGGGAGAACAACAACAGGAGCGGGCACAGGGGCCGGCCTTCCTTACCCTTTTGGTCAGGCAACAGGACGCCTTGGTCCTCAAGTACGCCCGTGATGATCCTTCTTTCGTAGTCGACTTTGCTTTAAGGGGGGTGGGAGATCACAGTATCGTCACTACCGATTCGGTGACCCTGGATTACCTACTGACCCGTTTTAATATCACTCCCCCCACCGCCCTGCCGCGGATCATCGCTCCACCCTAAAGTTTCTAATACAGCGAAGCGAAAAAATGGCAGAGGAAACAAAAGAAAAAATTCGTCTTCTAATCGTAGATGACATACCGGAGACGATAGAGAACCTCAAAAAATTGCTCTACTTCGAGCCGGACATCGAAGTGGTGGGGTCCGCCAACAACGGGCAGCAGGCTATTGAATCGAGTAAAAGCCTGCGTCCGGATATCGTGCTTATGGACATCAACCTCCCAGATCTAGATGGAATCCAGGCCGCGGAACAGATCACTGCCGCCGCCCCCCGGACCCAGATCATCATGATGTCCGTTCAGAGTGAAGCGGATTACCTGCGCCGTTCCATGCTTGCCGGGGCCCGGGAGTTTCTTACTAAACCCTTCTCCTCCGATGAGCTGATCACCGCCATCCGCAGAGTCTATGAACTCCGCCCCCGGGTGGTGGCTACCACCCCAACCATCACCCCCCCAGGAGTGGGGGTGATGGTCGCCCCTATCCCAGAGAAACTGGGCCAGATCTTGCTAATCTACAGCCCCAAGGGAGGCACTGGGGCTAGCACCCTGGCAGTTAACCTATCCATAGCCTTGGCTGAGGAAACTAAAGAGAAAGTGGCCCTGGTAGACGGTAATTTGCAATTCGGTGACCTGGGTGTCCTCCTCAATCTTCGCCCAGATCGAACTATCGCCGACCTCTCCACCCAGATAGAGGGGCTGGATATCGAAATGGTCGAGACGGCAATGCAACCCCATCCCTCCGGCATCCGGGTACTCCTCGCCCCACCTCGGCCGGAGATGGCGGATCTGGTGACTCCGGAGCATGTCCGCCGCATCCTATCCCTCTTGCAAAGGCAATACTCCTTTGTTGTCGTCGATACCTGGTCTCTCCTCCATGATTTGACCCTCAGTGTCATGGACCTGGCGCAGAAGATAATTCTGGTGATCACTCCCGACATCCCGGCGATCAAGAACGCCAAGCTCTTTTTTGATGTCATCGAGGCTCTTGGTTATGGCGCAGAAAAGGTTATGCTGATTTTGAATCGTTCTAATCTTCGCAGCGCCATACCGGAACAGGATATCGCCGCCTCTATCAAACACCCCGTCGCCGCACGCATCCCCAACGATGAGGTGGCCGTGCTCACTGCCTCCAACCAAGGGGTGCCTCTCCTCACTAGCCAAAGGGGAAACCCGGTATCCCGAGGAATCCAAATCTTGGCCAAGCAACTCAAGGACGAGTTCGCCCTAAAGATCAAGGCTGAGGCCGCCGGAGCGGCCCGTTCGCCAGGCCTTATTCGGCAAACTAGACCCTAACCCCAGAAAGATTAAGGAGGGAAGATGTCACTTCTCAAGCGAATTGAACAGAGCAAGACTCCCTCACCCGAAACCGAGACCCGGGGGGCGGCCCTGCGCACCGGACGCCCGGCGGATAAATACGCCAATATCCGCGAAAAAGTGCAGGCCAAGGTCATTGAGGAACTAGACCCGCGCATGGACCTTTCCAAAACCGCGGAGATCCGAGCCACTATCCAGGAAATCTTTAGCCAGGTCCTCCAGGAGGAGAACACGGTCCTCACCCGTGCGGAGCGCACCACCCTTTTCGACCAACTCAGCTCCGAGATCCTGGGGCTGGGGCCCATCGAGCCCCTGATCCGCGATGAGACCATCACCGAGATCATGATCAACGGCCCTTTCAATGTCTATGTGGAGCGGCACGGGAAGATCGAAAAAACCGACTTGCAGTTCGATGATGAAGAGCACCTGATGCGCATCATCCAGCGCATCGTTTCCCCCATCGGCCGCCGCGTGGATGAGAGCCAGCCCTATGTCGATGCCCGTCTCCCCGATGGTTCGCGGGTAAACATCATCATCCCTCCCCTTTCCATCATCGGCCCGGTGGTCACCATCCGTCTCTTCTCCAAAACCCCTTTCAGCATGGATGACCTTATCGCCTTCGGCACTTTCAGCCCGGAGGTAGCGGAGTTCGCCCAGGCCTGCGTCCAAGCGCGGCTGAACATCATAGTCTCCGGAGGCACCGGCTCGGGAAAGACCACCACTCTCAATGTCCTCTCCGGTTTTATTCCCAACGATGAACGAATCGTCACCATCGAGAACGCTGCCGAGCTCCAGCTGCAACAGGAGCATGTGGTTTCCCTGGAATCCCGCCTTCCCAATATCGAGGGCAAAGGAGAGGTTAGCATCCGCGACTTGGTGATCAACACCCTGCGCATGCGCCCCGACCGCATCGTGGTCGGCGAGGTGCGGGGAGGGGAGGCCCTGGACATGCTCCAGGCCATGAACACCGGCCACGACGGCGGGTTGACCACTCTTCACGCCAACAGTCCTCGCGATGCCCTCTCTCGTCTGGAAACCATGGTACTCATGGCCGGAAGCGAACTCCCCCACCGCGCTATCCGCGAACAGATCGCTTCGGCCATCCATGTCATCTTCCACCAAGAAAGGATGCGCGATGGGACGCGGCGCATTGTCAGTGTCACCGAGGTGCAAGGTATGGAAGGGGAGATCATCACCCTCCAGGATATCTTTACTTTTGAACAAACCGGGATGGAGGGGGGCAAGGTCCAGGGCCGCGTCCGACCCACCGGCAACCGCCCTAAGTTCACCGACCTGATCGAGCGGTCCAACATCCTCCTCTCTCCCGAGATCTTCGGCTATGATTGGCGTGGTAATCGGATTCCGAGGTAGAAGATGTTCACCCCCAGTCTAATAGTTGCTGCCCTGGCCGCCCTAGGTATTTTGGTCTTATTTATCGGACTGGCCCGCACCCTGGGTGCGGAACAGGAGGTCATCGAATCTCGGCTGGGGCGCTATACCCAGCGGGGTTTTGAGCGAGCGGCAACCCCGGGCGGAGGAGAAAGAGAGAGGACCTTCCTGCCCTTCGTGGCTGGTCTGGAGAAGGTGATTTCCCGCCAATCCTTCGCTGAACGTATGTCCACGGAACTGGCTCGGGCCGACCTCAAACTCACCGTGACCGAGTGGCTGTTGTTTTATGTGATCTCCATCGTCATCGGACTGATTATCGGGCTTATTCTTTTCCGTGATGCCCTCGGGCTGGTAGGGGCGGTGTTCGGGTTCGTTTTCCCCAACTTTTACTTGCGGCGACGGCAGGGTCAGCGGCTCCGCTCTTTCAACAATCAGCTGGGAGACGCCATTGTCCTTTTGGCCAACTCCCTTCGCTCCGGCTACAGCCTCCTCCAGTCCATGGAGACCCTCTCCGCAGAATTACCTCCTCCCATCTCTGATGAGTTTCGTCGAGTAGTAAGGGAAATTGGTTTGGGACTCTCCACCGACCAAGCCTTGGATAACCTCCTGCGGCGTATCAATTCCGGCGATTTGGATCTAATGATCACCGCAGTCAAGATCCAGCACGAGGTGGGAGGCAATCTGGCAGAGATCCTAGAAACCATTGGGGAAACCATCCGCGAGCGGGTTCGGCTAGAAGGGGAGATAAGAGCCCTGACCGCGTTGCAGCGGGGTACCGGTACTCTCCTCACTTTCCTCCCGGTGGGGTTGGGGATGGTGCTCTACGCCATGAACCGACCCTATATCTCCCTCCTCTTCACCGATCCCTGTGGACAGATCATGTTAGGAATTGCGGCCTTTGGGGTGATCGTGGGGGGATTGGCTATCCACCGGCTGAGCAAAATTGAGGTATAAAAATGCCCACTTCCCCAGAGATGCTCCCCCTTCTGCTTTCTCTGGTCATTGCCGGCAGCGTGGTCTTAATTTTTATCGGCTTGGCTATTCCCTACGGTACCGATGTCGTCCAGGCCCGGCTGGAACGCTTCGGGAAGAGGGAGGTCCTCAGCCTTGAGGAGCTAGAACTCTCCCAACCTTTCTCTGAGCGGGTCATCCGCCCCTTTCTGCAGGGTATCGCTCGTCTCCTCAGCCGGGCTACTCCCCAAGCCACCCAGAAAGCCATCAGCCATAAGCTGGATCTAGCAGGGAACCCCTACAGCTGGGGTCCTTCCGAATTTCTTGGGGCACGGGTGGTAGCAGGTTTGACCATGGGCCTCCTTCCCGCCGGGCTTCTTCTCCTTGCCGGAAATATAAACTATGCCCTCCTCTTCGGAGTCCTCCTTGGCTTGCTTGGCTTCCAGTTTCCGGTGATATGGTTGGGCCGCAAAATCGCCACCCGAAAGTCGAAGATCCTCCGCGCCCTCCCCGACGCCTTGGATCTGCTGACCATAAGCGTGGAAGCGGGATTGGGCTTCGATGCCGCCATGAAAAAGGTCACCGAGAAGTGGTACAACGAGTTGACCCTGGCTTTTACCCGGGTCCTAGCCGAGATCCAGGTCGGCCGCTCCCGCCGCGATGCCCTACGGGATATGGCGGACCGTGCCGAAGTCCCGGAACTAACCGGATTCGTGGCCGCAATTATCCAGGCCGATCAACTGGGGGTCAGCCTGGCCCGGGTGCTGCGTATCCAGTCGGAGCAGATGCGTGTCCGCCGTCGCCAGCGCGCTGAAGAAATGGCCCAACAGGCTCCCCTCAAGATGGTTTTCCCTCTGGTCTTCCTAATCTTCCCGGCCATGCTGGTGATTATCCTTGGCCCGGCCATCCCCCAGTTACGGGACCTCTTCTTCGGCGGCCCCCTAGGCTAAACTCTCCCTTTTGCTTAAACTGCAATTTTCGACTAGTATGGTCAAATGGACCATGCTCACCGTCTTTAATTCTAGTCGCGGAGTCCTCATCGCCGATCAGGTCAGAAAGGCGCAGCAACTATGGGAGAGAACTCGTGGTCTTCTCGCCACCCCTCCCCTAAAAGATGGAGAAGGATTGCTTATCGATCCTTGCAATTGGATCCACACTTTGGGAATGGGATATGCCATTGATGTCCTCTATATCGACGGCCAGCAGCGGGTAGTCGGCATATCGGAGAGGATGAAACCGAACCGCATTGGCCCGCGGGTGGGTGGGGCCCAGGCGGTGATCGAATTACCTTCGGGGAAAATCGCGGAGACCAGCACTAAGATTGGCGATCAACTGGCCATCGAGGGCTTCAATACTTAGGCCACTGCTAATGGGTCTTCTAACTAAGGCAGAATCTGGATGGGCCTCCCTCAAAAATTACCTCCTCGATCTATTATTTCCTCCCCGTTGCGCGGGTTGCGGCCGGCTCGGCTACTGGTTCTGCGAGAGGTGTGTGTCTGAGATCCAAACTGTCGAAGATCGAGGGACGGTGCCTCGTCGCCCAAATTCGGCTCTCAACGGCCTCCGCGCCCTTGGCTACTTTGACGGACGGCTGCGCAAAGCGATCCATGCCCTGAAGTATTCCGGGCGCAGACCGGTAGCCAAACCCCTGGCCCAACTCTTAGCGCGATACCTAGAGAATAATCCGCTGCCCTATGAAGTCATCATGCCCGTCCCTTTGCACCTAAAACGGACGAGGGAACGAGGATACAATCAAGCAGAAATCTTGGCTCAAGAATTGGGCAACCTAACCAGCAAAAAGGTCGATGTGCAGAGCCTAATACGCCACCGGCTCACTCCTGCCCAGGTAGGACTTAGCGAAGAGGAGAGGCTCACCAATGTAAGAGGTGCTTTCCAAGTATTGGGCGAAGGACTACAAGGAAAAGCAGTTTTATTGGTAGATGATGTTGCCACTACCGGAGCAACACTTGAGGCCTGCGCTCACGCCCTGCGGGCCGGAGGTGCGAGTAAAGTCTGGGGCTTCGTTTTGGCTAAAGAACGATGAGTCCTAAGCGGATTCTTCTGGTCTGCACCGGCAATCTCTGTCGCTCTCCCATGGCCGAGGGATTTCTACGGAGGATGCTTAAAGAGCGTGGCCTTAATGGGAAGATAGAGGTGGCCTCGGCGGGAACAAGTGCCCTGGAAGGTGAGCCGGCCACCCCTCTTGCGATCTATGTTATGGCCCAACAGGGAATCCCTATTTCCAGCCACCGCTCCCACCGCATCACCCCAGAAGACATCACCTCCGCCGACCTAGTGCTGACCATGACTCAAGAGCACTACCAGTTCTTATCCACCAAGTTTCCTCAGGGCCAAAGGAGAATAAGATTACTATCCGAAATGGCCGGGGTGCGGTCCGACATCGAGGATCCAATATACAGCCAAAATATTGATAACTATACGAAGTGTGCTGAGGCTATCCGGGACTACCTTGAATGGGGACTCCCACGAATCCTCGATCTAGTAGGGATAAATGCCGCGGGTTGGTGAGGTTACCTATCCCTCTCCAAACCCGCTGCAATTGTTACTTCCTTCTTCTCTCCACTTCCCACAATCTCCAGTATTTCTTGCCCTCGTAGTATCCCATTAAGAAGCTCACCAGCAGGCCTCTCCATCCCTCCCGCAGCCCCTCCAGGGTCACATACCGACGCCAGAACTCCCGCCAGCCCTGCAACAGTGGGCTCCAGGGCTTGCTCCGCCTCCCCTCCCGCCAGAGGTCCTGGGCGGCCATCTCTGTGTACTTCCTTTGCTTGGCCATAAACTGGCCCACCGTTTCATAGTTATGATGGATCAGGGGAGTGGTGAGATATCCTGCGGCGCTCTCCAAAACCACCACTTCATGTACCTGGCGATTCTCGTCATAGTGGGCCTGGCCCTTCTGGGTCAGGCGCATCTGATAATCCGGATACCATCCCGCATGTTTGATCCACTTTCCGAAGATATAGTTCTTCCTTGGCATCCAGAAGCCGGCCAGATCACTGCTAAAAGTCGCTGCTTTGATCTCGGCTGCTAACCCCGGTGGCACCCGCTCATCGGCATCGATCAAGAAGATCCACTCCCCGCGGGCTAAATCCAGGGCTCTGTTTTTCTGCTGGGCAAAGTTATCAAAGGGATGGCTCTCCACTCTTGCCCCGGCCTCCTGGGCCAAAGCCACGGTCCGATCCCTGCTCCCCCCGTCTAGCACCACTACCTCATCCGCCCAGCCCAGGGTAGCCAGGCAAGCCGCGATGTTTTTCTCCTCATCGAGGGCGACCAAAACACAGGAAATCATGGTAGGACCAGAACTTGTTGATAGG
>JACPPX010000109.1 GCA_016190785.1 Chloroflexota bacterium | reverse complement strand
ATCGGATGCACTAACTTTGCTGCCTTGCCCGAAGCTACTGTCGGTGGCCAGCTCCTGGTGGGAGGCAATTACGATTGGTACTTTGAGGCTAAGAAATGGCTGGAAGTAAGGATTTTCCAGCCGGACGGGGTTTATCGGCATGTGGAAGCCACCCACCACTGGGCAGGGAGCCCGGATGCCATAAATGACCATGGTTTGCTAGTGCTCCTCGCTGCCCTGCCGGGAATCGAACCGCGGGGCGGGCCGGGGGTGCAATGGCATATGGTGATCGAGATCTTGATGGAAACCTGTCAAGATACGGAAGAGGCTCGCCAACTGATCACCAGTCTTCCTCATCTTCGGGCCTTCAATTACTTAGTGGCCGACGCCCGAGGTCAGGCATTCCTGGCCGAGGCCACTCCCCAGGGAGTCACGGTCCGCGAACCGGAGAAAGGGATCCTGGTGGCTACCAACCATCTCCCCGGACGGGAGATAGCGGAAGAGGGTAGCGATGAACGGCAGGTCCTGATCCAGCGGATGTCCATTACCCGCTTCCAAAGAGCAGAGGAGCTTCTCTCCCAAAAGAGGGGCAATATTGATCTGGAATATGCTAAAGAAGTACTGCGGGATCACGAAGGTTTTATCTGTCGGGGGGAGCACCCTTCTGTTCCTTATCGGGGAGGGTTCCACGAGTTCTTCGGAACCATCTGGTCCTTGGTCTCTCTTCCCCGGGAGAGGGGTTTTCACCTGGCGGCGGGGCACCCCTGCTTGAGCGATTACCAGTGGTTTGGGTTTGAGGATGGCCCAGGAACTGGCCGGGACTAAAATACTGGTCACCTCCGGCCCTACGCGGGGAGCGATCGATGCCGTGCGCTACCTCAGCAACCGCTCCAGCGGGCGATTGGGGGCCTTAATAGCCCAGGAAGCCCTCCGCGCCGGAGCCGAGGTGACTTTCATCTTTGGGCAGGATAGCCTCCTTCCCCAAGTCGCACCTGCGGAGAACTCTCGATTGAAAACTATCGCGGTGGAGACCGTGTCTGACTTGAGCTCTGCGGTCGAGGAGGAATTAGGTCGCTCACGATTCGAGGCGGTGATCCATGCTATGGCCGTTCTGGATTATGAGCCGGAGCAGGTGAGCATGGAGAAAGTGCCCTCCTTGAGCGAGGAGTGGTGGATCAAGCTGGTTAAGACCCCCAAAATTATTAAGCTTATTCGCAAATTGGCCACAGAGACCATCCTGGTAGGCTTCAAACTAGAGGTAGGCAAGACCAGAGACGAACTGGTGCGCATCGCTTACAATTCTCTTCAAGAGAACAGGGCGGATTTTGTCCTGGCTAACGACCTGCGAGATATAGAAGAGGGGAAGCATACCGGCTATTTGGTCAACCGCCAAGGTGAGGTGGAGTGGGTGCTGGTTGGCAAAGAAGAGATAGCCCGGGGCTTAATCCACCATCTCGCCAGGGTACTAGCCGAAAAAAAGAGGGGAGGGGGATAAAATGGCAGAAGGTAAAGCCTTGGAGGGGAAGATGTTAGTTTTGGGGGTGACAGGGAGCATTGCCGCTTACAAAGCAGCCCTCCTCGCCCGGCTATTGATGGAGCAGGGGGCGGGGGTGTATGTGATTATGACCCACTCCGCCACCAAGTTCGTGACCCCCCTCACTTTTCAGGCCCTGACCGGCAATCCAGTACTGGTGGATATGTTCACTCCCCAGACTCCCTGGCAAATTGATCATGTTTACCTGGGAGCAAAGGCAGACCTGGTGATCGTAGCCCCCTGCACAGCCAACATCATCGCCAAGATTGCCTATGGGCTCGCCGAAGACATGGTGACGGTGACGGTAATGGCCACCAAAGCCCCGGTGATCATCGCTCCGGCCATGGAAGTGAATATGTATCAGAACCCCGTCGTGCAGGAAAATATCGCCAAACTTAAGAAGCTGGGGTATCACTTTGTCGGGCCGGAGACCGGCCGGCTGGCTACTGGCCGGGAAGGAGAGGGTCGGCTCTCTGAGCCGGAAAAGATTGTAGCCCGCGCCCTGGAAGTGATAGGCCGATCCCGCAAATTGCCCCCGCCCCGCAAATGATCTCTCCGCCTGGTGAGCGTCCTCGTGGATAGACACCAGTTTTCGGGTGCGCTATGCCGAGACAGATGCCATGGGCATTGTCCACCACGCGGCGTATATGGTCTGGTTTGAGGCCGGGCGGAGCGAGCTTATGTTTGAAACCGGTTCCAGTTATACCCAGTTAGAATCCGAGGGATACCATTTGCCGGTGGTGGAGGCCACCGCCCGTTTCCTCTCCCCGGCCCGATATGGGGATGTAGTCACCGTCCGCACCTGGGTAGAGGAACTGGGGAGTCGAGGAGTAACCTTTGGCTATGAAGTGGTGAAGGAGGATGGAAATTTGCTGGCTACTGGTCGCACGGTGCATATCTGCACCGACCGCGCCGGAAATGTGCGTACTACCCCCCGCTGGGCCAGGGAGCTATTGGAATCGTAAGTTGAGATGCCTGAACTGCCGGAGTTGGAGGTTGTCAAGGAATTTCTGCAAAAAGAGCTGGTTGGGCAAACGATCAAGTATTTTGAAGTCCTAAAACCCCTCGTCTTCCGCAATCTTATTCCTCAGGACCTGAAATCCGCTCTCCTAAATAAGACTTTTGCACACGTCGACCGGCGTGGCAAGTTTCTGATCCTTTCCCTGGGTTCGGAGCCGCATCTGGTGATCAATCCCATGCTCAGCGGTCGTCTTTACTGGTCGCCACCCGAGGAGAAGAGAGCCGCGGACACTTTTATTATCTTCGGAGTATCTGGGGGGCGGGAACTCCGCTATGTTGATCCTAAAACTATGGGCAAGGTTTATTTGACCAACGAGTTATCCTTGGTGCCCGGTTTTGCCTTGCAAGGGCCGGAAGCGCTAAACGTGTCGCGGGAGGAATTCCGGGAGCGGATCAAAAGGTATCGGGGGGAGATCAAGGGCGCTATTATCGACCAATCCTTTCTCGCTGGGATTGGCAACGCCTATGCCGACGAGATCCTGCACCACGCCCGCCTCTATCCCTTCCTCCGTAGGCCCCGTCTCTCCGCTGAAGAGGTAGACCGGCTCTATGATTCGATCCAAGCCGTGCTCGACGAAGCCACCTCCCGGGTGCGGGCTCAGATGGGGGAGGAAATCCACCTCAAATTCCGCGAGGAACTCAAAGTGCACGGTAAGAAAGGTGAGCCCTGTCCCCGCTGCGGGACCCCAATCTCGGAGGTCAAAGTCCGCAACCGCGCCACCAATTTCTGTCGCCATTGTCAGCCGGGGATAATGCAGGGGCGCTCCCGGCGTCTTGCCTCGGCGGCGCTTCCCGAGACCGGGAAGATTAAACCGAAATGAAACCTCTTTCCGGGCGAGAAAGATAGTTGCCTTTAAGAGCCTTTGCGGTGCGGAACTCCCGCACCGCATTTTGCTTTCTGTGGCCATCCCGATCACCTTAGTACATTCGGGCTATTGAAAAACCTAGTTGTTTAAGGGACAGTATCTTTTGATGGAGAAATACGACTTATATATGGATTTACAAGAGGCAAGCCAGGTGGAGGATGAGACCGCTTTGCTGCGCCAGGCCAAAGAATTCAACATGGATGCCCTGGCCCGCATCTATGACTTCTACCACTCCAAGATTTATCGTTATGTTTACTCTCGGGTGGGAGACCGCCAGATTGCGGAGGATCTTACCGGAGAGGTTTTTATGAGGATGCTGGAAGCCCTGCGGGCGAAGAGGGGATGGCAGACTTCGGTGGCCGCCTGGCTGTATGGAATTGCCCATCATCTGGTAGTGGATTACCACCGCGCCCGGCACAAGGAAGCAAAACTATTTGAAGAGGCCCTCATGACCAGTGGGGAAACATCTAGAACTCGGGCGGAGGAAAGGCTTGAGGCGGAGCAGATACGCCGGGCGATGGGGGACCTGACTCCGGATCAACAACAGGTCTTAACCCTCAAATTTGTGGAAGGGATGAGCAATCAAGAAGTAGCCCAAGTTTTGGGGAAAACAGAAGGGGCGGTTAAGTCCATCCAATACCGCGCCTTGGCTACTCTGGCGCGGGTGGTCAGGGCCCAGCCGGCCTAATTTTCGGGTCACTTAGGGAAAAGATGAAGAAAGATTTAGAAATTGCCTTGGAAGAATGCCTGGATCTTATGACTCAGGGCGAATCCTTGTCCGCCTGTCTCGCCCGCTACCCGGACCAGGCTGAGGAGCTGGCCCTGCTCCTATCTCTGGCCAAAGGCATCGAGGGACTCAAGCCCGCTGAACCGCTTCCGGCCAGTGTTGTTGTGCGGCAGAGGAGAACTTTGTTGCAGACTGCTTCCCAGTTTGCCCAGGAAGAAAAGCGCCCCATATTCAGTTTACTATCCTGGTGGCCCTCGCTTTCTACTCAGCCGGTTTTGGCCGTGGCGGCGGTTTTGGCTTTAACCCTAGTGATCGGGGGAGGAGCCGTGCTGGCCTCCGGCGGCAACCTTGGAGAAGCCTTACTTCAACTTGTCCCCGGGCAGGTTCGTGAGGCCCTGGGTTTGGAGGAAGAAGCAACCCCTGTGCTGGAAATGGTGGAGGTGGAATTCACGGGGGTCATCGAGAGTATATCTGAAATTAGTTGGGTGGTCTCTGGTCAGACGGTCTTGCTCGATGCGGATACCGTGGTAGAAGGTACACCGCAGGTCGGGCTCACCGCCGAAGTTACTGCTCTTGTCCAACCTGATGGTTCTCTTCTAGCCACCCACATCCAAGTTGAAGAGCCAGAATCTGTGGTTACTCCGACCATCGGAGAGCCGGATGACGGTGCGGAGACTGAGGAAGAGGAGGAAGAGGCCGGGGATGAGGAAGAGGCTGAAGAAGAGGATGTCGAGGAGGGCGATGAAGAGGATGGCGGCGAGGATGAGGGAGATGATGAGGATGCCGATGAGGACGGCGACGAAGAGGATGACGATGAGGTAACTGCCGGAGAGGCGGCGGCGGCCATAGCTGACGCTCAAGCAGACATCCAGGAAGCCCAGACAGCCATAGACGCCGCTCCCGAGGGGGTGGATATAAGTACCGCTCAGGAGAAGGTGGAAGAGGCCGAGGAGAAACTGGCAGAAGCCGAGGCTCTATATGTGGAAGGTGATTATGCGGCCGTGGTGGATAAAGCCGAGGACGCCCAGCAACTGGCGGTAGACGCCCTTGATGCCCTATCCGATGCCACAGAGGATGTGGAGGAGGATGGCGAAGATGGGGACTCGGGGAGCGGATCCGATGATGCTGAAACTGATGTCACTGAGTCGAGTGGTGGCTCCAGTGAGGATCCGGAGGAGGATATATAGGAGACTAGCAACAACTGCATCAGCTCCAAACAAATTTTAAGGAGGTAGATTGGCATGTTGGGATCAAGGGATAGTAAACAAAAAATTCAAAAAGGAGGAAGTAAGATGTTAACAGTACGTAGATTGCTTCTTGTGTTTGCGGTTGCGGGCCTCAGCCTGGGTCTGGCAGCCTGTGAGGGCGTGGTCTCCGCTGAGGACGCCGCCGCAGCCATCGCCGCGGCGGAGCAGGCCGTTGCCGATGGCCAGGCTGCAATCGACGCAGCAGCCGCCCAGGGGGTTGATGTCAGCGAGGCCCAGCATAAATTGGATGAGGCTGGGGAGAAGCTGGCTGAGGCCCAGGAGTTTTACGCCGCGGGCCAATATGCAGATGCGGTTGATAAGGCTGCAGACGCAGGAGATAAGGT